>JAYSZT010000272.1:0-16186 GCA_043737915.1 Acidobacteriota bacterium | reverse complement strand
CGGCGAGGCGTGCGTCGTTGGTCACGGCCTTTGCGGAGGCACGCGGAACGTCGAGTTCGTCTGCGATGATGAGGTTCTCGGCCTTCGCGAGCTTTAGTATCTGCGCTTTGTTGGCCTCGAACACCGTCTGCATCTGCGCGTCAGCCGCGATATGCACCGTGAACTTGATCGCCGTCGAGATATTCATCTCCGCACGGATGTTGCGGACCTTTTTGATCACATCGATGACCGCCGACATCTCTTTTTCGGCCGAGTCGTCAAACAACTTCGCATCACCAAGCGGAAAATCAGCGAGCATGATCGTCGCATCGGATCCGCGATACGCCGCGTTGTGCAATTCGCTCGAGGTGCCCGGCAGTTTGAGCCACAATTCCTCCGTCAAATAAGGCATAAACGGATGCAGCATCCTTAAAGAAGTGTCGAGGATCCAAACGATCCGCGTCGAAGCCTCTTCGTCGCCCGCCGTGATCTCGTCCTTCTTCAGCTCAATGTACCAATCGCAGAAATCATCCCAGAAAAAGTGGTAAAGCAACGACACGGCTTCGTGAAACTGGTACGTGTCGAACGCCTTATTCACCGCAAACGCTGTCTTGCTGAGGCGAGAAAAGATCCAACGATCCGCGAGCGGAGCGTGGACACTCTTGTCCGCATCGACGATTCCTTCGGCGAGACTTTCTCCCGACGCCGAAGCGTCGCCGGTGGGGACAAAAGTGTCCCCGCTCCGTACGTTCATCAAACAAAACCGCGTGGCGTTCCAGATCTTGTTGGCGAAATTGCGGTAGGTTTCGACTCCAACGTCGTTCCATTTGATATCCGCTCCCGTCGCTATGCTGGCGAGATAAATACGCGTCGCATCGACCCCAAACTTATCAAACATCTCGATCGGATCGACGCCATTGTTGCGAGACTTCGACATCGGCTTGCCGTCTTTGCCCAAAACGGTGCCCGTGATCACACATTCATCAAACGCCACCTGACCCGTGAACTTCTTAGTCAACATCATCATCCGCGAAACCCACAGAAAGATAATGTCACGTCCGGTTACAAGAACGTCAGTCGGCAAAAACGTTTCAAGATCACTCAACGGGCTCCCCTCCTTACCAAGGAGGGGTGTCGGCGCTTCGCCGACGGGGTGGTTCTCTGCGTCAGTAAATTCAACTTGAGTGGAAGCGGAGGAGAGAACCACCCCGTCACCCGAAGCGGGTGCCACCCCTCGTTCGTAAGGAGGGGAGCTAGGAGATCCCGTCCATCCCAACGTACTAAAGGCCCAGAGCCCGCTGGAGAACCACGTATCAAGCACGTCGCTGTCTTGCGTTAGCTCTTTTCCGCCGGACTTCTCTTTCGCTTCTTCGGCAGTGCGGGCGACGAAGACATTTCCGTCCGCGTCGTACCACGCAGGGATTTGATGTCCCCACCACAGTTGGCGCGAGATGGTCCAGTCTTTAAGGTTTTCGAGCCACGTTTTGTAAACTTTTTGATGCGGAACCTCGGGGAAGAAGTGCGGTACGTTCGCGTTTGCCATCTC
Organism: Acidobacteriota bacterium; assembly: GCA_043737915.1. Lineage (GTDB taxonomy): Bacteria > Acidobacteriota > Blastocatellia > Pyrinomonadales > Pyrinomonadaceae > OLB17. Next base: position 14,661 of record JAYSZT010000272.1, on the reverse strand, counting down.
AAGGCCCAAGTCTCGCATTTCGTCCATTTTCACGAACCACTGTTCGCTCAAGATCGGCTCGACGATCGTCTTACAACGTTCGCAAACGGGCAGCGTTATCTCGTAATCGTCTATCTTCTCGAGCAAACCGAAAGCCTCGAAGTCAGCGATGACTTTCTCGCGAGCCACGAACCGATCGAGCCCCGCGAACTCAGCTCCCGCGGCCTCATTCATCGTGCCGTCGAGATTCATCACGAGTAATTGCTCAAGCTTATGACGTTCGCCGAGTTGGTAATCGTTAGGATCATGCGCCGGTGTGATCTTCACCGCACCGGTTCCGAACTCCGCATCCACATATTCGTCAGCAACGATCGGAATCTCACGGTTCGTCAACGGTAACTTGATCGTCTTGCCGATCAACTGCTTGTAACGCTCATCCGAAGGATTCACCGCAACCGCCGTATCCCCGAGCATCGTCTCGGGGCGCGTCGTGGCGACCGTGACGAAGCCGTCACCAGTCGGATACTTCAGGTAATACAGCTTCCCGTCTTTCTTAATTTCATCTTTGACTTCAAGATCCGACAGAACCGTCTTGTCTTTCGGGCACCAGTTGACGATACGGAGACCGCGGTAGATCGAGCCTTCCTCGTATAGCGTGCAAAAAACATTGCGGACGGCGAGCGACAGGCTTTCGTCCATCGTGAAACGATGACGCGACCAATCGACGGACGCGCCTTCGCGGCGCATTTGTTCCGTGATGGTGTTGCCGTACTGCTCTTTCCACTTCCAAGCTCGTTCGACGAACTCTTCGCGACCGATGTCAGTTGGCTTTTTGTGCTCGTCCTTCTTGAGTTGCTCAACGACCTTTCGCTGGACGGATATTCCCGCGTGGTCAGTTCCAGGCAGCCACAGCGTTCGATAACCCTGCATCCGCTTCCAACGCGTCAGTGCATCCATGATCGTATGCTGGAGCGCGTGACCCATGTGAAGGCTGCCCGTCACGTTCGGCGGCGGAATTACTATCGAATATTTCGGTGCGTCCACGTTTTTGTTGATCTCAGGAGCGAAAAAACCGCTCTCTTCCCAACGCTTGTAGTGATTGTCCTCGGCCGATTTTGGATCGTATGCCTTTGCGAGTTCCATATTGTAGTTTGCGATAAAAATTTTATTCTAAAACAAAAACGGCTAGTTTTCATTTGGTAAGAAAACTAACCGTTGCGAACTTTCGATAATTCAAATCTGCTATTTGATACTTTCGTTCTCCAAAGCTTCGCGGATCATGTCTTCGGTGATCTTCGGAACTACCTCCATCGCGACTTCGCGTATGACCTTGTCGGAGAGATGTTCGATGACTCGTTGAGCTATCAATTCGATCAATTCCGGGGAGTAAACCGTTTTGGTAGCAAGGGATAAGTCGCCGACGGCTATTTCTGCCTCATCCGAAACCTCAATAGCCGGTTTATCCGTCGATTCCTCATCCGTATCAGCAAACTCGATCCTTAACGGAGTCGCCGGCGATTCCGAGAAAGTTTGCTCGGCGGCAGGTTCGTTTACCACTTCGACCGCCTCATCCGTCCAATTAAACTTTGTGATCGTGTCGTCCGTAGTTATCGGTGTTTCAAAAGGATCGATCTTCGGTCCGTCAGCGTATGTTTGGGTTGGCTCAAAGGTTGAAGCTTCCTCAGAGTTCATCACCGCCGCGTCATCTGCGGAATCAGACTCTTCGCCCGGCCGAGTGGTCTCGATCATCTCATCGTCGAGACCGGCATCACCAAGATCGATCGGAGCATAGAACGGATCGTTTACATCTGCACCAGCAACACGTTCATTGAGGGCATCGCCCTTCTCGAGAACCTCAAATTGCGGCATCTCGTCGGCCATTCCCACGAAACCGAGATCCGCAACGCTCAAGTCGGCTGCAGGTTCCGTTTCATGTTTTGCGTCCGGTTGATGTTCGAGGATCTCATCATCCATTCCTTCATAGCCAAGATCCGCAACGGTCAAATTCTCAGGAAATTCTTTCTCGTTTTCTATCGCGGCGGCCTGAACAGCAGATATCTCGGCTTCCATTCCGTCGTAACCGATCTCGGGAACGGTTTTATTGCCTTCGATCTCTAAAGTATCGGCGAAACTATCTTTATACAATCCATCTATGTCTTCCGTTTCCGCCAGAATAGCACTGTCGAACGCCTTCGTATCGAGCAGATCTCGCACCTTTGCGACTAGTTCGCGGATAGATTGGAATGGTTTTGTAAAATAATAATTCGCACCGACCCGCGATGCCTCGCCCGGATCGAAAGGTTCAAACGAACCTGTCAACAAGATGACCGGAATATCGCGGGTGGACTCGTCTTGCTTGATCATATCGCAGATCGTATAGCCGCCAACGCCCGGCATGTTGACGTCAGCGATGACGAGATCAGGTTCGTTTTCGACAAACGATACCATCGCCGCGTCGCCGTCACCGACACAAATAACGTCGATGCCTTCGTCAGCGAATGTGAGTTCGACGACCTTGCGGATCGTCACCGAATCGTCGGCTAATAATATCCTTGGTCTTTCCACAAAAGATGCTTGCTCCTAACTAATTATTTGCGAATCTAACTCGAAGTGAACAGTCTAGCAGAATGACGGAAAGGTTTCATTTCAACAATGCAAGCTCTGCCGCCAGTCGGATCGCCGCCGTCATACTCGCCGATTCGGCAATTCCCTTCCCGGCGATATCATACGCCGTGCCGTGATCGACCGAAGTTCGGATCAGCGGCAACCCCAAGGTCACATTTACCGCCGCATTAAACGCAAGAGCCTTAACCGGGATTGTTGCCTGATCGTGGTACAAAGCTATCACTGCATCGAACTCGCCTTTCGAACATCGCAGAAATATCGTGTCGGGCGAGTACGGACCGTTGACGTCAATGCCAAACTGTTCTCGGCAAACTGACACTGCCGGGATTATTTCGTTCGCCTCTTCGCTGCCAAACATTCCGCCTTCAGACGCGTGCGGATTTAGGCCCGCAACCGCCAACCGTACATTCCGGTTCAAAAGCTTAGCCAATGCCTTGTCCGAGAACTTTATCAGATCGATAAGTTTATCTGTTTTCACGAGTTCTAATGCATCTCGCAACGATAAGTGCGTGGAAAGCAGGATGACGCGAAGACCGCCGCCAAAAAAACTCATCGCAAACACTTTAGTATCGGTGAGCGACGCTAAAAATTCAGTGTGTCCCTGAAAATCATATCCGCCAAGCCTTATCGAATTCTTGCTGATCGGTGCGGTCGCGATCGCATCGATCGAACCGTTTCGCCAAAGATCTACGGCCTTTACGATATATTCCGCAGCCGCCTTCCCAGCAGTTGCTGAATCGACCCCGATCGGAACGTCCGCGGGAAGATTCTGCAGATCGACTATTTCGCCCAAAACACTTTTTTCTATACCAAGTGAATCGGCGACACGCTCAAGATATGAACGGTCGCCGATAATTACAGATTTACAGATCTCATTAAGAGATCCCTTGGCTAGAGCTTTTACGACAACCTCCGGACCGATACCGGCGGCATCGCCCATCGTTATTCCGACCGTCGGAAGTCGTGACGCTGAGGAAAACATCTTGAACCTTAATCCGCCTGCCGCCGCATGAATGTCGGCACATCGATATTCTCGCCGTCCGCTCCATCACTCATTGCAAAGCTTGTCCGAATCGACCCGACGGCAACCGCCTCGGCCGTTCTGGGCCTAGGAATTGCGGTGGCTACTGCGGAATCAAAACCGGTCGCAATGACAGTGATGTTTATCTTATCACCCATGTCATCTTTGATAACGCTTCCCCAAATAATGTCGGCGTTCTCATCCGCCTCGGCCTCGATCATTCCAATCGCGTCCTCAACTTCTCCCAAAACCATATTGGGTCCGCCGGTGACATTAATAAGCGCAGCTTTCGCTCCCTTTATCGAATTTTCCTCGAGAAGCTTGTAATCCAAAGCCGCTCGCATCGCCTTCGAAGCGGCATCTTCGCCTTCTCCCGATCCAACGCCCATCAGAGCAACGCCTTTACCACGCATGACCGTTGTCACATCCGCGAAGTCGAGATTGATAATTCCCGGCGTGATGATCAGATCGGTGATGCCCTGGACCGCGAGCAACAAGACCTCGTCAGCCCTTCGAAAAGCATCGAGGATCGTGATTTTTTCTTCTACCTCACGAAGTTTCGAGTTTGGAATGGTGATCAGTGTGTCAACACATCCACGGAGTTCCGCCAGACCTTTCTCTGCCTGTGCCATTCGCTTTTTACCTTCGACGGCAAACGGCTTGGTTACGACGGCAACGGTTAGAGCTCCGAGTTCTATCGCGAGCGACGCAACGACCGGAGCGGCTCCGGTACCCGTTCCGCCACCGAGCCCGGCCGTCACAAATACCATATCCGATCCTTCTAGAACATCAAGCAATTTTTCGTGATCTTCGAGAGCTGCCGCTCGACCGATCTCCGGATTCGACCCTGCACCAAGGCCGCGAGTAGATCTGCTACCAAGTTGGATCTTGATCGGTGCCTTCGACGCCTCGAGAGCCTGAAGGTCGGTGTTGGCGACGATAAATTCGACACCCTTGATCCCGGCATCGATCATCCGGTTGACGGCATTACTGCCGCCACCGCCGACACCTATGACCTTGATCCGGGCTCCGGTTATTGGCGGCTCATCGATAAACATTTTTAGAGGGAAATTGCTCATTATAGGTTCTTCCATTGCACTGAAATATCGTCTTGCGGGGGCTAATACCTAGGCCGACACACGATCAGGAGAATTATCGTTTTCTAACTAGATATTGTGCCTACGGCGATAGAGCATACAATCGTTTGGGTAAAAAATCTAGTTCACACGATAAGATTATCTAAATTTATCGCGAAAACCACCAAACCACTCCGCCATCTTCTTCGCCGGTGATTTGCCGCCGAAATTCCGCCCTCGTAGCTGCGAACGCATCGAGGTCAAAGCGAGTCCTGATGACACCGCCCACGCAGGCGTTTGCACCTCGTCAACCAGCCCGCCGAAGTATTCATGCTCGATCAATCCAAGCCTCGTTGGTGCGTCAAATATCTGCTCTGCGATCTCACACATCCCACGTGCCATCGCACCGCCGCCCGTGAGAATAACACCACTCGAGATCTGTTTTTTCGCTACGGTTACTTCGCGGGAAATGTGCTGAAGGAGTTCGATGGCCCTCGGCTGCATGATGTCGCAAAGAATCTCTTTCGACAGTCCGCGCGTCTCACTGCGGCCGACGGGCATGATCTCGATCATCTCCTCCCGCTCATCGTCACTCAATAGGAACGATGCGACACATCCGAAATCGTGTTTTATCTTATTCGCCTGCGGGATCGAAACCCGCAAACCGACGGCGAGATCCTTCGTAAAATGAGTACTGCCGAACGGAAATACAGCCATGTGCTGCACCGCTCCGCGACTGAAGACGGTCAACCCGGTGATCTCGGCTCCAATGTTCACGACAGCACAGCCGTATTCGCGATCATCATCGGTCAAAGTACTTTCGGCGGCTGCGAGCGGTTCGAGTATAGTTTGTTCGACGTCCAGCCCCGCACGCTTTATCGCTTTGACGAGATTCTGACGTCCCGCACTTGGACTGATAACAACGTGAACCCGTGCCTCAAGCCGCGAACCGCTCATCCCGACCGGCTCCGTGATGCCATCCTGGCCGTCGATAATAAATTCCTGCGGCAAACGGTCAACGATCTCCCAACCGGGCTGCAATGGCATCGCACTTGCCGAATCGATCGCCCGGTCTATATCATCATCAGCGATTTCTTTGTCGGGGCCGGCGACCGCGACAACTCCATTCTTATTTTCACCTCTAAAATGCTCGCCCGACAGATTTACCGTCGCTGACTGAATTTCTAGTCCACTAACTCGCTCCGCCTCACCGACCGCTTTTCTGATCGCCTCGGCGACTGCCTCGGTCGCTGTGACGACGCCACGACGTAAACCTTTTGAATCAGCCTCACCGATTCCAATTATATTCATTTTGCCGTCATTCGACGGTTCGCCGATTACGCAACGGACTTTGCTTGTCCCTACATCTAACCCGACTGCGTGAATTTCGTTGCTCATACGGATACTTTTAAAAAGCTAAATATTCAATTATCGGATAGACACCGCCGGCATTAACTGCCCGCACTTTTTCACCCTTCCCCGCGACGGCCTCGATCGCAGATTTTAGACCTCCACCGAGATTGTCTTTGGATAAAGAAACCGCGATCGAACGTCCCGATTCTTGGATCGTGGCGTTCGGGTCTTTCAGATCGGAAAGGTTTACTTCTTTCACGCGATTGGATAATCCAAACTCGCGCCACTCTTCGAGCATTTTCCGATAGATCTTAAGGCGAGAAAGATTGTCCGTTGCTGACCTCTCGGTCTTCGTTTCATCCCAGCCGCGCATCACAAAAGGCAGGTTCGGCTCCGCTTTAGCGACCGGATTGAGAATAAATCCCTCCGCATCGACCAAGTATTCACCCTGACTGAGTTTAACGATCGCGACCGGAAGACGTTCTGTTACGTTGACACGAACTCCATAGGGCAAAACCATCGAAACTGCAGCAAATTTAACGAACGGTAATTTTTCGACCTTTTCGCGTATTTCTGAAAGGTCGGAGCGCCAAACGCCCGTCTTCTCAGTGTTTGCCGCCACAATTCGACGGATATCCTCGCTGTTGGCCCGTTCGGTTCCGCGAATATCGATGATCTTTACATTAAAAAAGTCAGACGCGATCGCAGTTCGATAACCTACTACGCCAAAAAAACCGATACCGACCAGCAACGCAACTCCGATCAGCAACGGAAGGGCGAACCGCGCATAATCTCGCGACGCAGCACGCCGACGAGCGGCAGTAAGGGATGTCGAACGCTTATTCGATGTTGTTGCACGCGGGCTCTTTACCGTTTTTTTCTTCACTTTTGCCATAATTCGACTAGAATCGTGTAGTTATCTATTGAGCTTTCAACCTATCTAATATCTCATCCGAAAGCCTCGTCACGGTCCCTGCACCGAGAGTTATAACCAGGTCACCGGCTTGCAAATATGAACAGACCTTCTCGGCTGCCGTTTCAATGTCGCCGATGTAAGTCGTATTCTTGTGACCAAATTTCTTAATGTTCTCAGTCAAACTCTCAGCCGTAACCCCTTCGATCGGCTGTTCGCTGGCGGCGTAAATATCAAGAACAAACAGAACATCCGCATTGTTGAACGACAGGGCGAAGTCGTGCATCAATTCCTGCGTCCGGCTGTACCGATGCGGTTGAAACACGACCACCGTCCGGCGCCCACCCGAACTATTCTTTGCCGCCGAAAGCGTCGCCAATATCTCAGTCGGGTGATGACCGTAATCATCGACGACCATTACGCCTCCCGCCTCGCCTTTGAGCTGGAAACGGCGGTTCGCGTTCTTAAATGTCGCAAAAGCCTCGACGATCTTTTCGAACGGAACTTCCATTTCCAAAGCCACCGCCGTCGCGGCTAACGCATTGTAAACGTTATGCTTACCAGGTACAGGTAGATGCATATCACCCAAAACCTGATCACCTTTCCAGACCGCAAACGCAGATCCGAAAGCATCGTCATATCTAATGTCGTGAGCCGAAACATCGGCCTGCGCGGTCAACCCATAGGTCACGCGTCGGCGTTTGATGTTCGGAATTAACAACTGAACATTCGGATCATCGAGGCACAAAATCGCGGCTCCGAAGAACGGAACTTTATTCACAAAATCCGTAAAACACTGAACAACGTCGTCCATGCCTTTGTAGGACTCCATATGTTCCTTATCGATGTTTGTCACGACGGCGATAGTCGGGTAGAGCATCAGGAACGAGCGATCGCTTTCGTCCGCCTCGGTCACGAACCAATCCGACGCTCCAAGCCTAGCATTCGATCCGAGCGTGTCGACGACACCGCCAACAACTGTCGTCGGGTCAAAACCCGCGTGCCCCAGTATCGTCGCGACCATTGAGGTCGTCGAAGTTTTGCCGTGTGTGCCGGAAACAGCGACCGCATAGGGTTTCAAGACCATCAATTCAGCTAGCATTTCGGCGCGAGGAATGACCGGTATTCCTTTTTCCTTGGCCACTACAACTTCCGGATTGTCGTCGTTAACTGCTGACGAATAAACAACGACCTGAGCGTCACCGATATTCTCCGCGAAATGTCCTTCAGTGATCCTGATGTTAAAAAGAGTTTCGAGCCGGTCGGTATTCTTAGACTTTTTGGCATCGGATCCTGAAACATTGAAGCCGAGGTTACACAAAACCTCAGCGATACCACTCATACCGATTCCGCCGATACCAATAAAATGTATATTTTTTACATGCCGAAACATTGTCTTCATTTTCGTTTAATTAATCCTTCGACCAGATCGGCAGTCGCCTCGGCCGCGTCAGGCCGTGCCATTTTCCGGGCCGCACTTCCAATCGCCGCGAGTTTGGAACGCTCCGCTGAGAGTTCATTCAATTGTTTAGCTAACGTTGCCCCCGAGAGATCACTCTGTAAGATCATTAGAGCCGCACCCTTCTTGACTAAAGCCTCAGCGTTTTTCCGCTGATGGTCGTCCGCCGCTGTTGGCAGTGGAATCATTATCGCTGCTTTACCAGCAGCAGCGACCTCAGCACAAGTCGTTGCTCCTGCCCGGCTGATTATTACATCTGCATCGGCAAACGCTTCGACCATATTAGAGATATACGGCCGAATATCCGCATTCTGCCAATCCTGTGCCGCGTAGGCAGACTTGACCGACTCGTAATCGGATTCTCCTGTCTGATGCATCACGCGCATGTCCGTACCATCAGCTTTTAGGATCGGGAGAGCGTCGGTCATCGCAGTATTGATCGCCCGCGAGCCTTGCGAACCGCCAAAAATCAAAACATTCAGCGTATCATCGCTCTCTCTATCAGCAATACCAAAAAACTCGCTACGAACGGGATTTCCGGTCACTATCCCTTTCTTTCCGAAAAACGGCAAAGCATCCTCAAATGTAAGTGCCGCCTTGTCAATAAATCGTGCGAGCCGTCGATTTGTAAATCCGGGCAGGGCATTCGAATCCATCACGAGAGTCGGAAAGCCCAGAAGATGAGCCGTCAGCAACACCGGACCAGTAACATAGCCGCCGGCCCCGACAACAACATCCGGCGAGAACTCCTTGAGAATCTTTCGAGCTTCGATGAAACTCTTCGGCAGGATCATCATTCCTTTCACCTTGCCGACAAAACCGACGTTCTTTAGGCCAGCACTATTGATCAACGTTAACTGGAATCCATTGTCCGGAACGATCTTTGTTTCGAGCCCTCGGGCAGTACCGACAAATAGAACCTCAGATCCCGCGTCCCGCCGAATGATCTCCTTCGCGATGGCGATGCCCGGATATATGTGTCCGCCGGTCCCACCGGCAGCGATCAATACTTTCATTTCAGGCCTAGACCGTCCGCGGTCGTCTGCGATAATTTGCCGAATCTCTCGCAGATTCCTTAACCACCGTCGTTCCCGCATATTTCGAAATACTTAGCAAAATCCCCACCCCGATCAGCGTAACGACAACCGAAGAACCGCCATACGAAATAAACGGCAGCGGAATTCCTTTCGCCGGCAAGATCGATATTACTACGCTTATATTGAACAACGCCTGAGCGATGATACCCGTGATCAAGCCGATACCGAGTAGCGTTCCGAATCTGTCGGGTGCCATCAGAGCTGCCCGAGTTCCGCGCCAGAGTAAAAGCCCGAATGCGATGACAACTGCCATAGTTCCGACGAGACCAAGCTCTTCGCCGACAACCGAAAAAATGAAGTCTGAGTACGGGTAAGGCAAATAAAAAAGCTTCTGCTGTCCTTTCGCAAAACCCTCACCAAATATACCTCCCGAACCGATCGCGTAAAGCGATTGAACCACCTGATAAGCCTCGTCGTCGGAATATTTGTACGGATCAAGAAACGCCATGATCCTCGCCACTCGCCACGGAGCGAAAAATATTGCACCCGCACCGATCACTACAAAAACTGCCGCAACCGAAGCGATGTGCATCAGGCGAGCTCCGGCGGCGAAGTAAACGGCTGAGAAAATCGCACACAAAACGATTGTCGTCCCGAGATCTTTTTCAAGCATTACAAGCCCGGCGAGCAACCCTAACCCTGCAAGACAGGGGAACACAGTCGACTTTAGATCCGTTACTGACTCTTCATTTTTTGTCAAAAACCACGCAAGAAACATTGGTAGAGCGATCTTTGCTAACTCTGACGGCTGAAAGGAAAAACCGCCAAATCGGATCCATCGCTGGGCACCGTTAATGGCCGGAAACGCAAAGACCGCGAGTAACGCTATCGAAGTGATCGCGAGAATGCCGTAGATGATCCATTTATTCTCGAAAACGTGATAATCGATTCGACTGACGGCAAACATCGCAACGATCCCAACCAGCACAAAGACGATCTGCTTAATAAAATAGGTATACTGGCTGGTCTCGTTCGATTCCTTTAACGCCATCATCGCCGACGCGCTGTACACCATCAACGCACCAAAAAGTGCGAGACCGCCGGCGATGACAAACATTAACCAATCTGTGCGATTTTCTTCCTTCATCAAGCCAAACGTCGCTAACCATCAATTAAAAAAAGTCTTCAGCCCGCTTTCCACCTTGCGAACGGCGGCCTTGAATAATTCGCCTCGCTCCTCGAAGCTTTTGAACATATCAAAGCTCGCACACGCCGGAGCTAACAAGATCGAATCACCGTGCTCGGCCGCGTGCCTCGCCTCCTCGACCGCTTCGGCTAGTGTGTCCGCCCGAAAGATCTCGGCGTGTCCGCTCAGTTGAGCCTCGATGTTGTCGGCATCCTCGCCGATCAGGACCAATGCACGGACCGATCTCTCTATCAACGGAATCAGCGGTGCATACGGAGCGTTCTTGCCGCGTCCGCCGAGGATCAGAACCGTTTTGCCGTCACCTTCGCTCAAAGCCTCGACCGCCTTCATCGCCGCATCGACCGAAGTTGCTTTCGAATCGTTATAAAACTTCACACCGTCGATCTCGGTCACAAACTCTATCCGATGTTCCACGCCTTTGAAATTCGCGACAGTCTCCTTCATCGATTCCGGCGAAGCTCCGCAGGCGAGTCCGGCAGCGAATGCCGCGAGAACGTTCTCAACGTTGTGCAAACCGCGAAGAAATATCTCGTCCCTCGTCGTCAGTACTTTTTCCTTGCCATTGGCACGACAAACAAGTTCGCGACCGCGAAGGAATAAGCCCTCATCGATCTCGTTTGTGACGCTGAACATAACGACGGTCGCATTCAATCCCGTTGCCCATTCGGCTGTGATCGGATCATCCGCGTTCAGGATCGCAACGTTCTCAGCTGTTTGATTCATGAAGATGCGGTGCTTCGCCGCGGCGTAATCGAAAAATGATTCGTATCGATCAAGATGATTCGGCGTGACGTTCAAACACATCGCCACCGACGGGCAAAAATCAACTATCGTCTCAAGTTGAAAACTTGAGACCTCGACAACGGTCCAGCCGTCATCGGTCGATTCATCGATCAGGGACAGCAGAGGCGTGCCGATATTGCCGCCGACCTGCGTTTCAATGCCCGCGTTTCTCAAGATATCGCCGATCAAAGTCGTCGTTGTCGTCTTCCCGTTGGATCCGGTGATCGCAACCACGCGGCCTTTCAAGAACCGAGAAGCGAGCTCGATCTCGCCCATCACCTCGCCGTCTTTTCGATCAACATATCGGGCCGGGATCGAATTCGTTGGAACGCCGGGTGAGATCACGACGAGATCTATCTGATCGAGCAACCACGAAGGCAAATCGCCACCGATCAGCCCGACGCCGTGCGAATCCTTGAGCGATCTCGCATCATCCGACCATTCCTCGACACTTTTACGGTCGTGCAGTGCAACGGTCGCCCCGCGTGTCGCCAAAAACTTCGCCGAAGCGACTCCCGACCGACCCGCACCGAGCACTAACGATTTTCTCCCTTCGATTTGCATCTTCTACGTCTACCGGACATCGAACTACCTCAACTTCAGCGTTGATAAACTTAACAACGCAAACAGGATCGCGATGATCACAAATCTGAACACGATCTTCGGCTCCTTCCACCCTGACATCTGAAAGTGATGGTGAAGCGGTGCCTGCCGAAAGATTCGTTTACCGACACCCGATGAACGTTTAGTAAACTTAAAGTACGAAACCTGCATCATCACCGATACGGCTTCCAGAATGAATACGCCGCCGATGAACGGAAGCAGGAATTCCTGTTTCGTTAAGATCGCGACAGTTCCGAGCGCTCCGCCGATCGCTAAGCTGCCGACGTCTCCCATGAAGACTTCTGCCGGCGGAGCGTTGTACCATAGAAACCCAAGACTTGCTCCAACCAACGCACCACAGAAAACGGTCAGCTCAGCCGAAGCCGGATTATGCGTAATATCCAGACGTTCAGCCCAACGGGCGTCGCTCGCAACGTAGGTCAACCCGGTTAAAGCCGACATCGCTATAAACGTAACGCTAGATGCCAACCCATCAAGCCCGTCCGTCAGATTCACTGCGTTGGACGAACCGAGCAGGACGAAGATCATAAACACCAGATAAATGAACGGCCCGATGTAACTAATACTTATCGATGGATTAGTCTCAGCCGTGGCTTTGACGAAGGGGATGCTCAGGTTCCATGCATAGTTCGTCAAGAAGTAAAGAACAGCCCAAATCCCAATAGAAGTGATTAGCTGCCCCGCCAATTTCTGGATCCCGGTCAACCCGAGGCTTCGCTTTTTGACGATCTTGATGTAGTCGTCTGCAAATCCGATCGCGGCGAAACAGGTCGTCGCGATCAACGCGAGCCAGAGATAAAGGCTGTCGAGTCGCGCCCACAGCAGCGACGAGATGATCACCGATCCAATGATCAAAACTCCGCCCATCGTCGGCGTTCCCTTCTTTGCCTGATGTTCCTCTGAAAGTTCCTCTCGTATCTCTTGGCCGACCTTCAGTTCTTCGAGTTTCTTGATTACCCATTTGCCGAGGAACAGTGATATCAGCAAAGACGATATCGTCGCGAGCCCGGTGCGGAAAGTAACGTACTGAAACACGTTCAGTCCCTTAATAAAGTAGGACTCGCTCGTCGATGCGTATTCGCGGAAGATCAAATGGTAGAGAAGATAATAGAGCATCGCTTAGATTGTTGATCCGCGACCCGTCGCCAATTGGCTACCGTGCCGGATCTGTTGCCTCCAATTCGTATTTTTCTAACAACTTCTCGATAACCTTTTCTGTCCGCACGCCACGCGAACCTTTCACAAGCACGACATCACCCGCTTTGATCGTATCGACCACCATTTCACCAGCCATCTCCGAGTCGTCTGCGAACCTCGCGTCGGCAAATCCCGCATCGACCGCACCTGTTGCCAAGTCACGCCCAAATCCACGGACACCAATAATTACATCGACATCCATCTTCGCGATCGCTTCGCCCGTTTGACGGTGTATTTGTGCTGCATTTTCACCGAGTTCGAGCATCTCGCCCGCGACCACGATCTTACGCTGGCCTTCAGCACTTCCGCTGACCAGAGTATCAACCATCGACAACAAAGCATCGGGATTAGAATTATACGAATCGTTGATCACAGTGAAACCTGCTGCAAAACGCAATATTTCGCCACGCTGTGGAGGAGCCGAAACACTCGCGAGTGCATCCGCGATCGCCTCTGGTTTCATCCCGAAATTATGCCCAACCGACGCCGCCGCTAACGCATTTAGGATGTTATGCTTCCCGTTCAAAGGGAAATTCACGGCAGAGGAACCTGCCGGAGTTCTCAAAAGAAAACTCGTCGTACCAAACCCGCCGGTCCTGATATTAGAAGCTGATACATCCGCGGCATTATCGATCCCGTAGGTGAGAACGGATCCTCTCGATTTATTTGCCATCCCCGCGACTCGGGCGTCGTCGGCATTCAGAACGGCCACGCCGCCCGATTTCATTCCCTCAACCAATTCGACCTTCGCGGCGGCAATGGCCTCGATCGATCCCAAATGCTCGATATGAACCGGCAAAACGTTTAACTCGACGGCTACGTCCGGCGGCGTTATCCGGCACAATCGAGCGATCTCTTTGAGTGGCGTGGACATTCCCATTTCAAGGACTGCAAGATCATAACTTGGATCTTTTGCGAGATTCAAAACTGTAAGCGGATGCCCGAGACCGTTGTTGTAATTCTTGATGTTCCGCAGCACCTTCCGTCCCGAAGCCTCAAGCACGTGAGCGGTCAATTCCTTCGCCGTCGTCTTCCCGGCACTCCCCGTAATTGCTATCACAGGGTTATTCCACTCAACGTAAACGCCATGAGCCAGCAACTGAAACGCGGCAATGACGTCGTCGACGAATATCAACTGATCTTCAAAATTGACGAGTTCATCAACATGTTGATCGTAGCGATCTCGCCGGACAACCGCCGCGACGGCTCCCCTTCTTAACGCATCCGAAGCGTATTTTGTGGAATCCTCAAAATCGCCGTTAAATCCATTCGCCGAATATTCCGGTTGAGAAAGGGCAAAAAATACATCGCCCGCCTTAACCTCACGCGAATCTATCACAAATGACGTGACTTCGCGGTCGGACAGAGCGGGGACGATCAGCGGCGC
>JAYSZT010000271.1:0-7523 GCA_043737915.1 Acidobacteriota bacterium | reverse complement strand
CTCGCGAACAAGCTGATGAGTTCTCGTACAATTCGCACCGCAAAGCGCTCGCAGCGATCGCCGAAGGTAAATTCAAGGATGAGATCGTGCCGATGAATGTGTTCGTCGACGAATTTGACGACAAAGGCCGCGTCCGACGGAAAGAGATCGTTTTTGCGCAAGACGAAGGCCCGCGTGCCGATACTTCGGTTGAGGGGCTGGCGAAACTTAGGGCGGTGTTTCACGCGAGCGGCACGGTCACGGCGGGAAACTCTTCGCAGATGTCTGATGGTGCGGCCGCGTCGGTCGTCATGTCGATGGACAAGGCTAAAGAACTCGGCATCAAGCCGCTCGCGAGGTTTATCTCGTTCGCGACTGCCGGTTGCCTGCCCGAGGAAATGGGTATCGGCCCGGTTTACGCGATCCCAAAGGCTCTGAAACTTGCCGGTCTGACGCTCGATCAGATCGACGTCATCGAGCTGAACGAAGCATTCGCCGCTCAGGGACTTTCAGTGATGAAGGTGCTTGAGATGGATCCGTCAAAGGTCAACGTCAACGGCGGTGCCGTCGCCCTCGGACATCCATTGGGCTGCACCGGTGCCAAGTTAACGGCGACGGTCTTGCAGGAACTCATCCGCACCGGCAAACGCTACGGCATGGTAACAATGTGCGTCGGCGGCGGCATGGGTGCAGCGGGGATATTTGAAAGGTTGGACTAGGAATTTTTTTACCACAGAGGCACAGAGATACGGAGGAAGAAGAAACATTTACCGCAGATATGCGCGGATTTCGCAGACAAGATTGAAAGATATTTTCAAAACACTCTGTGTCTCCGTGTCTCTGTGGTGAAACGATCTAAGAAATAATATGGAACCACAAATGGAAAAAGCATACGTTAAGGGCGGGGAGTTTTTGATCGCGGATCAGACTGCGGCGGAGATCTTTACGCCGGAGGATTTTACTGATGAGCATCGGATGATCGGCGAGACCTGTCGCGAATATATCGACAACGAGGTCGTCACCAATCTTCCGGCACTCGAGGCACATGACTGGCAGATCGCTCGCGACCTGATCAAAAAAGCCGGCGACCTCGGCCTGCTCGGTGCCAACATTCCTGAGGCATACGGCGGCATGGAACTCGATCAGACTTCCGGTGCGATCATTGCTGAGATGGTCGGCCGCAGCAGCGGTTTTGGAGCTTCGTACGGAGCCCAGACATCGATCGGCCTACTTCCGATCCTTTACTGGGGTTCGGAAGAACTTAAAAAAGAATGGATCCCGAAGATCATCTCGGGCGAAGCCGTTTCAGCATACTGCCTGACTGAATCTAGCTCCGGTTCGGACGCTCTCGGTGCGAAATGCGTTGCGAAACTTTCCGAGGATGGCCAATCGTACATTCTTAACGGCGAGAAAATGTGGATAACCAATGGCGGCTACGCTGACGTTTACATTGTCTTTGCAAAGGTCGACGGCGTGAAGGAAAAGTTCTCGGCGTTCGTCGTACCGCGTTCGGAAAATTGCCGCCCCGGCGGTGAAGAGCACAAGATGGGCATCAAATCGTCCTCGACGACCGCCGTCATCTTGTCGGATGCGAAGATCCCGGTCGGTAATCTGATCGGCAACGTCGGCGACGGTGCGAAGATCGCGTTCAACGTGCTCAACGTGGGCCGCTTCAAACTCGGAGCTTCGGTCACCGGCGGTGCAAAACTCGCCATCCACGAAGCAGTTCGCTATGCGAATGAGCGCCATCAGTTCAACAAGCCGATCGCGTCTTTCGGTGCTATCAAGCACAAACTCGCCGAGATGGCGATCCGCACTTGGGTCTCGGAATCGATCACGTACCGCACCGTAGGTATGATCGATGCTCTCATCGGCGATGGCGCGAGCAGCGAAAAGAAACTGCAGTCGATCGAGGAATACTCCGTCGAATCGTCGATCAACAAGGTCGCTTGCTCAGAGTCGCTCGATTACGTAGTTGACGAGATGGTTCAGATCTACGGCGGGTACGGCTATTCGGCGGATTATCCGGCGGAAAAAGCGTACCGTGATTCGCGTATCAACCGCATCTTCGAGGGCACGAATGAGATCAATCGAATGCTTATCCCGGGCCAGCTGATGAAGCGTGCAATGAAGGGCCAGCTCGCGTTGCTCCAGGCGGCAAAGGCTTTGCAGGATGAGATCCTTAATCCGCAGATGTCGTTCGACGAGGACACGAGCCTGCTCGCAGCGGAAGCTAAACTAGCCAAAAACGCCAAGAAGATAGCGTTAATGGTACTCGGAACCGCCGCTCAGAAATACATGATGGGCCTCAGCGAACAGCAGGAAGTGCTAATGAGCTGTGCCGACATCATCATGGACGCGTACCAGATGGAAACGGCGATCCTGCGAGCTAAAAAGCAAGCTGCCGCTAAAGGCGAAGAGTCCGCTGCACGTCAGATCGATATGGCATCGGTGTATTGCAACGACGCGATCCAACGCATTGAGTCCGCCGCAAAAAACACTATCGCCGCCATTTCCGAAGGCGACGAAGGCCGCACCTTGCTGGTCGCGCTAAAACGCTACACGAAAAACAATACACCCATCAACACGATCGCCGCCCGACAACGGATCGCGGACGTAATGATCCAGGCGAATACGTACACGTTTTAGGAGTTAGAAGTAAGAAGTCAGGAGTAAGAATCGCTTGCGTCAGTGGGCCGTTCTCATTCGGGAAGTAAAAGACGTGGCAGTTTTGAAAACTCAAAGCTGCCACGTCTTTTGCGTATTAGAGGGTCAAGCCGAATTCCTGCCTGCGTTAATGATCCCGAATGAACAGCGGATGACGAGTTTTTCGTACACGCCACGCTGCTCGGTGGTCTCATTTTTCTCTTCGCTTTCGCGAATTTTGGTGATCGCGTACTGTTGGATCGCGACGAGCGGCAGGACGATGCGTTCGCGGGTTCGGACGGATTGCTGTTCGACGGGCAGGTCGTGCATCAGTTCTTTTGTGCCCGATATCCGCGAGACATATTGGCGGCACAGTTCATACTCGTCGCGGATCATTCGCCAGACCTCGCCGTAAACCGGATGATCGGCAAGGAACGCGGTGAGCGGAAAATACGATTTCTGCATTGCCATCGAGCAGTTATCGATGAGAGCCTTAAAAAATCCGTTCGAGTGGTACATCGCCGTGATCTCGTTGATATTGGCGTCCATCTTTTGCAGTGCCGAGCCGACGCCGTAGAATCCGGGGACGTTTTGCTTGATCTGGCTCCAGGCACCGACGAACGGTATCGCCCGCAGATCTTTAAGCGTCAATTTGCCCGATCCGCGTTTGCTCGGACGACTGCCGATATTCGTCTCGGCGTAAAACCGCAAAGGGCTGACCGCCGAAAGGTAATCAAGAAAACTCGGATGATTCTTTAACTCGTAGTACGCCGAAAAACTGTGATCGGCGAGGTTCGACATCAGTTCTTCTTCACGCCCTGTGAATGTCGAATCCTTTGGGTCGAGAAGATCGTTGTAAATACCGGCGTGCAAGAGTTGCTCGATGTTGTAACGCGCCGCGGCGACGGTACCAAAATTCGAACTAACCGTTTGTCCCTGCACGGTCAATTGGATCGCGTCGCCGGCAATGTTTTTGCCCATTGACGAGTAGAATTTATGCGTCTTGCCGCCGCCTCGTGCGGGCGGACCGCCGCGGCCGTCGAAAAAAATCACTTCGACGCCATTCTCTCGCGAAAGCTTGGTGAGCTCGTCCTTGGCCTTGTAGATACTCCAGTTCGCCATCAGATAGCCGCCGTCTTTCGTCCCGTCGCTAAAGCCGAGCATGATCGTCTGACGGTTTTGCCGTCGGGTAAGGTGTTCACGATAGACGGGCACGGAATAGAGCTCTCGCATGATCGCCGTCGCGTTCTGAAGATCCGTGATCGTCTCGAAAAGCGGCACGATATCGACGGCCAAAGATTCTCGCGTCCAACCGCCGAGCAAGAACAGGCCGTAAACCTCCATTACGTGAACGGCACTCTGACATTGGCTAATGATGTAGCGTTCACAGGCGTCGGCTCCGTTCGCTGTTTGAATGTGCTTGATAGCCGCGATCGTGCGGAGCGTGTCCTGGGCAAGCTCGTCGGTAAGCCGCTCCGAGTCGATGCCGCTCTCAACGTGAAAAAGCGACAAGATCTTATCCTTATCCGGGAGAGCCGAATAGTCGTTTGAATTGACCTCAGAAATATTCTGCAATACGCGCGCGTGTTCGCCCGCCTCCTGACGAATGTCGAGGGCCGCGAAATGGAGGCCGAAAATTTCGACCTTGTTGATCAGGTCATCCACTAAATGGATGAAAAGCCCGTTGTGATGGGCCGCTAAACTGTTTTTGATCTTCAGCAAATATTCTAGGATCTCTGCCTTCGTGAGCGATGAGATCTGTGACTGAAAAGCTTCCTGATAGATCTTTTTCTCCAGTTCGGCGACCGTCGCGTCGACGTTGGCAAAGGTCAAACGCCTTTTCAAACGGCGAACGTCAGCGTAATAGCATTTTAAGATCGAGCGTTTGAGCGTGTCGGCGACCCGCAGCGTCGTTTCGCTCGTCACGAATGGATTCCCGTCCCGATCACCGCCCGACCAAAAGCCCATTTTTACGAGTTCTCGAAGGTCGACATTTTGATCCGACGTGGAATTTTTAAGGTCAGCCGCGATCGATCCGATGGCGTTGTAGAAAACATTCTCGAGGTACCAGATCAGGCTCGACGCTTCGTCGAAAGGCGTTGGTTTTTGTTTTTTGAAAAATGGTGTCCGCCCGAGTTGTTGGAGCAGAGTGTTGATATCTGTAACATTATTTTCGGTGATGGCCGCGACCAGGTCGTTGATGATGCCGAGCACCGAACCGGGATAAAACTGCGTCGGATGAGCCGTCAGTACAAGCCGCACTGAGAACCGGTTTAGCTTCTCCTTGAGTTCGCTCAACTTGCCGCTTTGCACCACCGAACTTTCAAGCTGCGTCAGCGTTCCGGCACCGTTGACCTCGTGCAGTTCCTCGAAAGCGGCGTCTTCCAAGGCGTCAAACAGCACGACTTGCCGTTCCGCGTACTGGACAAAGCGGAACAAGAGATCCATCTTGTCGCCAGGCGTGCGATCCGCGAAAAAGCCGTCGATTATCTCGACCGGACTCTTGCCCGATGTGAATCCGTCCTCGCAGTTGCTGTTGAACAGCGAAAGTAGAATCCCCGTCTTATCGATTCCGTAAAACGGCAAGGACAAGAACAGACTATTGTAAAGCTGAAACTTTATTCCGACCGAATCTTGGAATTTTTCGAGCTGACCGGATGCAGTTTGGATCATGGTCAGATTGTAATATACCGACGCGGCCTTTCGCTACGAAACGAAAAAAAACGCTGCGGCGAGTAAATCCTCGCCGCCGCGTCTCTCAGTAAATATCACACTAAACTATTTTAGCGGTAGTAAGTTCTCTTCGGATTGATCTTGTAGGTGTAAAGTGCTGAGCTGCCGGCACCTGCTAAGGCGCCGTATCCTGCTCCCCGTTTACCGCCTATCAGAGCACCAAGTATCGCACCTGCACCGGTACCGATCGCCATGTTGAAAATGTTCCGATGGCGTTTGTAGATGTTCGGACGCTTATAGACCTGCGAACTCCGAGTACTTGTTCTGTAACTGCGCGTCTGGGCGTTCGTTGTCACTGACAAAGCCGGGATCATAACTCCAAGAACTGTTGCTAACAAAAATGTCGATATAAGTTTTTTCATGTCTTTAATTCTCCCCTTAATATCTGAGGAACTTCCTTCCTCGATGCTTTGAATAATGGCAAAGCCCGTGCCAAACTTCGCATCTTGTTATAAATAAACGGGTTGCGCGGCAATGGGATTGTTTCGCTCACAAGGTCTCATACGAAATCGGTCTAAATTTCAACGGTTTCGTACGTAAAAAGTATGTAAAGCGATCGAACGGGAAAATTAGCTCGAACTTAGAGATAAAAAGGTTGACATCGAATAAATAAATATTATAAGCTTTGAAACATTAAAACTTTTAATAATGAAAGTAACTCACAATCTGAAAAATCTAAGGTACACGAACTCGGCAGCGGGTAATTTTGTGTATCCGATTTTTGAGTTCGAATATCCGATTATTTTTACGTCTAAAAAATGATGGCACGATCCGCACACAAGGCGAAACGATAAGGTCATCATCAGTAATCAGATGATGGCCTTTTAACTTTTTGAAACAAGGGAACCAGATCTATGTTAGACGCTATCTCGACCGCACCTTCTATTGGAGTAAATTTAGAAGCACCTCCGTCGGCAACCAAGCCGATTCGCGGAGCCGAGATCCTCATGCGGGCTCTGGTCGGGAACGGCGTTGACACGATTTTCGGGCTGCCCGGCGGAGCGGTTCTGCATATCTATGATGAATTGTGGCGTTACCGCGAGTCGATCACGCATTATCTGGTTAGACACGAGCAGGGCGGCGTTCATGCCGCTGAGGGTTACGCCCGGGCCACCGGTAAGGTCGGTGTCGCACTTGTAACCTCGGGCCCCGGAGCGACTAATGCCGTGACGGGAATCGCGACGGCGTATATGGATTCGATCCCGCTGGTTGTGATCACAGGGCAGGTGCCGACCGCAGTGATCGGAACCGATGCTTTTCAAGAGGTCGACACTTTCGGAGTAACGCTGCCGATCGTCAAACATAGCTATCTCGTTAGAAATGTTGAGGATCTAGAACACGTCGTCAACGAAGCGTTCCATCTGGCAAGCTCCGGAAAGCCGGGGCCGGTCGTTATCGACATTCCGAAAGACGTGACCGCTCAGCTTTGCGAATACCGTGACGACCGCTCGATCCAATTCCCCGAGATCGTCGAAGAAACTCCTTGTGACCTCGATGCGATAGACAGGGCCGTTGAAAAGATACTTGCCGCTAAAAAGCCTGTCTTTTACGTTGGCGGCGGTGTTGTTACAAGTGATGCGTCCGATCCGCTGTTGCGAGTCGTCGAGGCACTTGGCGTGCCCGTGACGCCAACCCTGATGGGACTCGGCGGGTTCCCGTCGGCTCATCCGAACTGTCTCGGGATGCTAGGCATGCACGGCACATATTCCGCTAACATGGCGGTCGCTGAAAGCGATCTGCTGGTGGCGATCGGCGTTAGATTCGACGACCGTGTGACCGGAAAGCTCGCCGAATTCGCACCGAATGCCGAGGTCATCCATATCGATGTTGACGCATCGAATATTGGCAAGATCAGAAGGCCGCAGATCCCGGTCGTCGCCGATGCGAATCAAGCACTGGAAATAATCGCGGCCAAGATCGGTTCGCATTCGCAGGGCAAACAACGGCTCAACGCGTGGTGGAACGAGATCGATGCCTGGCAAAAAGCGGTGCCACTTTCGTGCGAATATTCCGAGACCGTTATCAAACCGCAACAGGTCATCGAGACGCTTCACGAAGTCACAAATGGCGATGCCGTGATAGTTTCTGATGTCGGCCAGCATCAAATGTGGGCAGCCCAATTTTATCCTTTCAAACGCAGTCGCCAGTGGATCAACAGCGGCGGC
>JAYSZT010000270.1:0-7529 GCA_043737915.1 Acidobacteriota bacterium | reverse complement strand
CCTCATCTTGGCGTTGATGCGTCATTTTGATTATAATTACTGCGTTCGAGACGTATGAATCCGCCAAAAGCCAATTTATTTCAACAGTTAGCCGCGATCTCAAGAAATACCTTTCGTGAGGCCGTGCGTGATCGGATCCTTTATAATCTGGTCATTTTTGTGTTGTTGATCTCGGCCAGTGCGATTTTTCTGGGTGAGTTGACGGCCGGTCAGGAAAGGAGGGTGATTGTTAATTTAGGGCTGAGTTCGGTGCTGCTTTTTGGGGCGTTCATCGCGATCTTTGTCGGGGTCAGTCTGGTATGGAAAGAGATCGAGAAGCGGACGGTTTATTCGATATTTGCCAAACCGGTGGGTCGCGGCACATTTATTGTCGGGAAATATCTCGGACTTTGCCTGACGCTGCTCGTTAACATCCTGATAATGGGCCTCGGCGTGACGCTTGCGTTGCTGTATGTCGGCGGCGGCAGATTTGTCGGCCCGGTCTGGGCGTCGGTTCTTCTTATCTTCCTCGAGCTCACGGTGATCACTGCCGTAGCGATCATGTTTTCGTCGTTCTCGACGCCGGCATTATCGGCCTTGCTCACTTTTTTCGTCTTTCTGATCGGACACTTCAGCACCTCGCTGCTCGAATTTGCGACGACGATCGGTTCACGCTCGGCGGTTCTGCTCTTTTCGGCGATCTACTATTTATTGCCGAATCTGTCTCACTTTAGCTTCATCACGAACAGTGCTAACGGAGAGATACCGTCTGTGTCAATGCTCGCCGGAGCGGCAGCTTACGCATTATTTTTTGATGCCATCTTGATGACGATAACGGTGATGATCTTCAACCGCCGCAATTTCAAGTAAATGTCGCAGAGCCTCACAAAAACTCTCCTACTTCCCTTCGCGATAATTATCGCGAGCTACGGTGCCGCGATCAGTCTGTCACGCTCGCTAGAAAACGAAAAGCCACAACTTCCCGCCGGTTACGAAGACGCCGACATGGCTATCAAAGGCTCCAAATTCAAAGGCTTCGTGCTTGGCACCGAAGGCCTCATCGCTGACTGGTATTGGATGCGTGCCCTCCAATACGTCGGCAATAAAATGGAAAGTTCGACGGTTGAAACGATCAATCTAGAAGACCTCCGCGAACTAAACATAAAACTTCTTTATCCGTATCTCGACAACGCGACGGATCTCGATCCGCACTTTCTGGCGGCATACAATTACGGAGCGATCGTCATGCCCGCCATCGATCCGGCCAAGGCGATCGCGATCGCGGAAAAGGGAATCGCTAATAACCCTACGGAATGGAGGCTTTATCAACATCTCGGCTACATCTACTGGCGATTAAAAATGTACGACAAAGCGGCCGAAAATTACGAAAAAGGTTCGGTCATCCCCGGCGTTCCGAGTTTTATGCGGCTGATGGCCGCGTCGATGAAGAATAATGGCGGCAGCCGCGACACCGCGCGTTCTATCTATCGGCAAATGCTGGCTGAGGGTGACGACTCGGTAAAGCCGACCGCCGAACTTCGATTAAAGGAACTCGATTCCCTCGACGAACTCGATGCGATCAACGGTGTGCTTGATAATTTCCAAATCAAAAATAACCGCTGTGCGAACAATTTTGTAGAGGTGACGCCGCTGCTCCTTCAGGTCAAACTTCCCGAAAACCGTTCGTTCACCGTTGATAACAACGATCGCCTCGTCGATCCGACCGGCGCACCTTATCTGCTCGACAAAGATGGTTGCCGGGCGAAACTCGACCCCGAAAAAACCAAACTTCCGAAAAGCTAACATATGGAATACGCTGTCGAAATTCAAAACTTGTCGAAAGATTACGAGACCGGCTTCTTAAGGAAGAAACGCGTGCGTGCTCTTGACGACCTCACGTTGAATGTTAAGCCAGGACAGATCTTCGGATTTCTCGGCGGAAACGGAGCGGGAAAGACGACGACCATTAAAACTTTGATGCGACTTCAGTTCCCGACCGAAGGCTCGGCAAAGATCCTTAGGCTCGACATCTCGGATGTCCAGATGCACCGCCGCATCGGCTATTGCCCTGAGAATCCGTACTTTTACGATTACCTGACGGCCCGCGAGCTGATGGAATATTTCGGCGAACTGTTCGGCTACGAGAAGGCGAAACGCCGCGACAAATGTGATGAATTACTGACCGCGGTCGGTCTGGATGAAAAGGATTGGAAGAAACAGCTCCGTAAGTATTCGAAAGGAATGCTTCAGCGCGTCGGTCTTGCCCAATCCTTGATCAACGATCCCGAGATCGTTTTTATGGACGAACCGATGTCCGGCCTCGACCCGGTCGGCCGCCGCGAGATCCGCGAGTTGATCGCCGCTCTGCGTGAAAACGGCACGACGGTGTTCATGTCGACGCACATTTTGTCGGACATCGAGGCTCTTTGTGATGAGGTGGCGATACTCCGCAACGGGAAATTGGCAGCGTTTGGCAATCTGAGCGAATTATTAATGAACTCGGAGGAATCACGCGTCTTAGAGATCAGTGTTGAAGGCGTAAATGCGGAAATGATTCGCGAGGCGATCGAGTTTATCGGCGGAGCGACACTTATATCAAAACCGAACGGTGCGAGCATTCAGATCCTCGACGAGGCAGATATCGATGCCGTCCTCAAGATTACCCGCAGTAATGGTGCCCGTCTCGCGTCGATCAATCCGGTCAAACAATCGCTCGAGGAGCTTTTCGTCAAAGAAACGAAAGTCTGATCCAAACGCTTATTGATCAAATTTGATCGCCGTTACCTTCCAACGAATATTTGCCCGGTCGTCTTTTGCCTTGAAACCGGGAATGTCCAACGTGATCGGGATCACCTCGCCCGGCGGTAGCGACTGATGCTGAAACGGAACGACGAGGACGCGTTTTTCGCGAAGAGTTTTGTTCTGCTGATCGACCACCGCGACGTTTACCTCAAGAGCCGAAATGTTCCGCGAACCCCGGTTTTTAACATTTCCCTTGATATACATCGATATCGTACCCAATCCGGTCGGCGATTCGACGGTACTGTCGTCGGTCGATATGATCACGTCTTTAGTTGCCGCAGCAAATTCTGGTGAACCTTCCTGGATCGATTGCTCAAGCAGCCTGGCGGCTTTCTCGCCCATCGGTTGTTGGAACGACAATAAATAAATCACCGCCGCCACGATCGCCAGCCCCGCAACGAACGCCACAATAAAAAGCTTGTTGATACCGCGTTTCTTTTCTTCCGGTTTGAATAGATCGTCCATAAATTGATGTTACCTCAGGCTATCTCGATCTCGCTCATATCCGTCACGATATTAGACACCGTCTTTCGGCAAAAGGTTCCCCGATAGGTTATCATTTTGTCCAAAGCCGCGAAAATGCCTTCTGTTGACGATACAATTACCGACCTTCCCTGCTATGTCGAAGCCGCCCTGCCGGTGCCGCTGCGTCGCGTTTTCACCTACCGCGTGCCCGAGGAAATGCGCGAGAAATTAAAACTCGGTGCCCGGCTTCTACTGCCTTTTGGTCGCCGGATCGTAACGGGTTATGCCGTCGGTCTTCACACCGATCTGCCGCCCGACGTCGAGATCGACATCGCTAAGATCAAAGACGTCATCGAGGTCACCGACGAAGAGCCGCTGATCACTCCTGAGATTCTCAAACTCACACAGTGGACCGCCGACTACTACGCCAGCTTCTGGGGCGAAATGCTAAAAGCCTCGCTCCCCGCCGGTATAAACACCGATAAACTCAAACCAAAACGCCGAAAGGCTGTTCGACTCCTCCGGAGTACGGACACTCTTGTCCGTTCTGATTCCTCGATCGGTTCCGATTCCGAAGCAATTCTCGCCGGAGAAACCGGCGATTCGGACGAGAGTGTCCGCACTCCGACCTTAACGCCGCAGCAGAAAAGAATAATCGAACTCCTCTCCGCAAATGACGGCGAGATGCTTTTCACTGACGTGCTTGAGCGGGCCGATGTCGGGGCGTCGCCGCTGAATACACTCGCAAAACGCGGGATAGTCGAGATCTATATTCAAGACGTCGATCGAGATCCGCTCCGAGGAGCGAAACTGCCGGATCGCAACGAGTTCACGCTGACAGCCGAACAGCAAACTGCTCTCGACGCGATCACAAACGCTCTTGGCAACACGGACAAATTCAAGTCGTTTCTGCTCCACGGAGTCACCGGCAGCGGCAAGACGGAGGTGTACATCAGAGCGATGCGTTTCGCGTTGGACGAGGGGCGTTCGGCGATGATGTTGGTTCCGGAAATCGCCTTGACGCCTGTTTTCTCGCGGAGATTGCGGGAAGTTTTCGGCTCTGAGGTCGCGATCCTTCATTCAAATCTGAGCAGCGGCGAACGCTACGACGAATGGCGGCGGATCCGTCGCGGTGATGCCCGCATCGCGATCGGCACTCGTTCCGCTGTCTTCGCTCCACTCGAAAACATAGGCCTCGTCATCGTTGACGAAGAGCACGATCCATCATACCGACAGCACGAATCGCCCTTCTATAACGCTCGCGACGTCGCCATTATGCGTGCCCATCTCGCCGGAGCAGTCGTAGTTCTCGGCTCCGCAACGCCGGCGATGGAATCCTTTTTCAATGCACAGACCGGCAAATACACATATCTTCGACTTCCCGACCGCATCGGCGGACGCGGCCTGGCGACCGCCGAGCTGATCGATATGCGCGAGGTCTTCAAACGGTTTGGTAAAGACGTCCCGTTGTCGCCCGACCTGCTCGACGCGATCACGGAGACGCACGCGAAAGGCGAGCAGGTGATCATCCTGCTCAATCGCCGCGGCTTTTCGCAGTTCGTGCTGTGCAGAACCTGCGGCGAAACGTTGAAATGCCCTAACTGCGACATCACGCTGACGTTTCATCGCTCGAATAATCAGCTTGTCTGTCATTACTGCAATCACCGCGAAAAGTCGCCAAAAACCTGTCCGCATTGTAGAAGCGAATTTCTCTACTTCGTCGGCGAAGGTACGGAAAACATTGCCGATCAGCTAACAAAAAAATTCCCAAATATGCGCATCGCTCGAGTCGATCGCGACACGATGGCTCACAAAGGCGAGATCGAGGACGTCCTGCTAACATTCGCGAACGGCGGCATCGACATGCTCGTCGGGACGCAGATGATCGCGAAGGGTCACGATTTTCCCAACGTGACTCTGGTTGGTGTGATCTCGGTCGATATCGGCCTCGGTTTGCCGGATATGCGTTCGGCCGAGCGAACTTTTCAACTGATCACACAGGTCGCCGGACGTGCTGGTCGCGGAAAGCAGGCCGGCAAAGTTTTGATCCAAACGTACTATCCCGAGCATTACGCTCTGCGTCACGCCAAAGAACAGGATTACGAAGGATTTTACGGTGAGGAGATAAAGTTTCGCGAGCGTCTCGGCTACCCGCCGTTCTTCGTGCTTGCACTAATTTTGATCAAGCACCGCGATCACGCTTATGCTTCGAAAAACGCCAATCTACTCCGCCGCTCACTCGACGAAGCTAACAACTCAAAGCAGGCACGCATCCTCGGTCCCGCTCCGGCTTCCCTTTCTCGCCTAAAAAACGAATTTCGCCTTCAGATCATTCTCAAAGGCACGAGCCGCCGAGCTCTTCGCGAGACACTCGATATCGCCCTATCAAATTCCGAACAGCAAGGCTGCGACCTCCGAACCATCAACGTCGAGATCGACCCGGTTAATTTGATGTGATCGCCGCGTGTCTAGCTTTGCTTTTCACTTTATTTAAGCGAAACTAAAAGTCTATTCAGTTGAGTTCGGCTTTTACGTCGATTAGTTACGAGTGTTCGAAAGGAGTCCGTATGCGTTCCAAACCATTATTCCTATTTGTTCTAGTCACTTTGCTTTCGGTCATCTCGTTCGCTCAGACGCCGGTGCCAACGCCAACCGAACTCGCAAAATACATCACCGACAACTACACGAAACGCGAGGTAATGTTGCCAGTTCGCGATGGCGTTAAGCTTTTTACCTCGATCTACGAGCCCAAAGATAAGTCGCAAAAATACCCGATCTTGCTCAACCGAACACCTTACACGGTCGCTCCTTATGGAGCGGATAAATTCCGAACGAGTCTCGGCCCCGATGCTTTATTTGCGAAAGAAGGCTATATTTTCGTAAATCAGGACGTCCGCGGACGCTGGATGAGCGAAGGAAAATTCGAAGATGTGCGGCCTGACATCGCAAACACCGACAAAACAAAGATCGACGAATCCACCGACACCTACGACACGATCGAGTGGATGCTCAAGAATATCGATAATAACAACGGCCGCGTCGGAACCTACGGGATCTCATATCCGGGGTTTTACACCTCGGCGGGATCGATCGATTCGCATCCTGCTCTGAAAGCGTGTTCACCGCAGGCACCGGTGAGCGATTGGTATACCGGCGATGACATGCACCACAACGGTGCTCTATTCTTGACGCAGAATTTCTCGTTTTTCACCGGTTTCGGTCAGGAGCGACCGGTCCCGACCGACAAGCCCGACTACATTAAGCCGTGGAAAAGCGCTCGACCGCAGGACAGCTACAACTATTTCTTAAAGGCCGGCGGCCTCAAAGAGATCGCCGATGAATACGAAAAGAATATGGGCGTCCGCATCAAATTCTGGGATGAAATGATGCAGCACCCTAACTACGATCAGTATTGGAAAGACCGCAACATTCTCCCAAAACTTAAGAATATCGGCTGTGCGACGATGACCGTCGGCGGCTGGCACGACAACGAAGATCTCTACGGTGCCCTTCGGACGTACGAGCACATCGAACGCCAAAATCCGGGAATCTTCAATGTCCTCGTCGTCGGGCCGTGGGATCACGGCGGTTGGTCCCGAAACGACGGTGACTGGCTCGGCACGGCATATTTCGGACAAAAGACGGGCGAATATTACCGTTCGAAAATAGAAGTTCCCTTTTTCAATCACTTCTTAAAAGATAAAGGCGACATCTCTGCCATCAAAGAAGTGAACCTTTTCGACACCGGAGCCAACGAGTGGAAAAGCTTCGAGAATTACGAACCGACTAACAGCACCGACACAGCTCTTTACCTCACCGAGAAAGGCGGCCTATCATTCGCTCTGCCCGCCACGGCCGACGGTTACGACGAATACGTTTCAGATCCGGCTCGTCCGGTTCCGTACACGCAAAAGATCACGCAAAATTATCCGCGTGATTTTATGACCGAGGATCAACGTTTTGCCTCGACGCGGCCTGACGTTCTGGTATATCAGACGGCCGTTCTTACTGAGGACGTCGTCGTTGCGGGCGATATCAAACCGTCGCTGGTCGTGTCGTCGAGCGGCACTGACTCTGATTTTGTCGTCAAACTGATCGACGTTTTCCCCGATGATTACAAATTCCCGGAAGGCGTCAAACCGCCGCAGAATTCAGCGTGGACCGTGTTTCAACCCGGCGGATATCAAATGCTTTTGCGAGGCGAACCAATGCCGGCCCGTTTCCGCAACAGCTTCGAAAAGCCAGAGGCGTTGACCGCGAACGACCCGACGAAGCTCAGCTTC
>JAYSZT010000269.1:0-3239 GCA_043737915.1 Acidobacteriota bacterium | reverse complement strand
TTTGTGTAATAGTTCCTGACAAGTTCCACACCTGGAACTATCATCGGCCGCTCGGTCGAGTTACCGTCACCATTTAAGTCGCTACCGACGAGCGAATTTATCGGCTGACCAGAACGCAGCCGGATCGCACTGGTAACCTCGAAACCGTGGGGCAGGAAGAAGATCGGGCTGGAAACAAACTGGTGCCGACGATCAATGCGTGAATTATAATATTCGCCCCTTAAATCGTATGGGTTCGAATATAGAACTCCGCCTGAATCACGCTCGTTATCATCGTCTGACGTATTACGCGAAAGGGTGTAGAATGCGTTCAAACGCATCCATCGTTTGTTTGTTGTCCAGCGGAACGTGAGGGCCTTGTAAAGCGGGCGTGCCGACGAATCGCGAATCTGAAGCGTTCCGATATTCGTCAGTGGTCGACTCGTCCGGTTTACAAGAACGCGGCCACTGGCGGCATCAACCCCAGTGGGCGCTGGGAGATTGATATCCGCGTTTCGCTGTAAATGGGAAGTTGAGACATACGAAAAATCGATGCCGAAGGTCGAGTTCTTCCACATTTCGTGCTCAAAACCACCGCCAAGCTGGAACGATTGCGGATTCTTGAATGCAGGGTTGATACCAATGAAATTAGCTCCCTGAAAATTACCCAAGTTCGCAGGCGGGTTTGTTGTGGCCGCACGAATAGCACTATTTATGGTCGCAACCTGAGCAGTTGTCAGCGTCGGCAAGTTGCCGAGCAAAGAACTATTTAGGTTGATCCCGACGATAGCAAGTTGCCGATAGACCGTGTTCGGTGTAAATCCGGTTCCGCCGACGATCGATACATATCCGGGGTTAGCAGTGTCAAAGGCAGCCTGACTAAATCCGGTAGCGTTAAACGCTCGAGATCCAAGCGTGACTGAAAGATCGCCAGCCGGATCGCGAAAATTATTGAAAGGTGCCGCCAACACGATTCCAGGCGTTCGGGCGTAATACTCGCCCGCGTAGGCACGAATCACGGTCTTCCCGTTGCCTTTCGGATCCCAGGCAAAACCGAGTCGAGGTCCCCATTCGTTCTGGCTGTCCGGAATCGAGGCCGGATCGATCGTCTTTCCAATAAGCGGGAAAACGGTGCTGCGGATCAGATTCAAAACCGGCGAATTATTAGCCTCGGCGCTCGGATTGTACTGCTTTTCGTAACGAAGACCGTAGGTTAAAGTGAATCTTGGAGTGATTCTCCACGAATCTGTACCGAAGAAAGAAAGTTCTTTGATCTTAAAAGCCGCGAGCAGGTTACCGATCTGCTGGGTGTAGCTGGCAGAGGTTGTATCAAACCGACCCAGAAAAGGTACGGTTGCGACATTCGTTGCCGCATTCGCTACATATAAGTATCTCTCTGTACCTAATGCCTGGAGGATGCCTGGTGTGCCTATAGCACTGTTCGCGACACAGACAACTCCGGCGGTAGTGCAGGTCTGGGTGCCCGTAAGCGGGACAGTCGGTACGCTTGAGTTGGAATTAACTGTCAAACCCGAGAATGAGTAAACACCATTTTGATTGAATCCAAACTTCTGATCGGCAAGAATGTCGCTGTACTCAAATCCGAACTTCGCATTATGGGTGCCGTTAATGTACGAAATGTTGTCTCCGAACTGAACACGTCGATCAAACTGCGTTGTAGGTAAAAAGTTACGCGTTCCATAAACGCCGATTGCGGTGTTGATGTTCGCGACGATATTGTTCGGCGTACGCGGACGAATCTCTCTCGCAAACTGGCCACGAAATTCATTTATCCAGCTCGACGAAAGCGTACTGGTAAAGCTGCCAACAAAAATATTGCTCCGATTTTCCTCGGTTCCATTTGTTGAAAGCGAGTTGTTGGTCGTTGGATCAAGAGCATTTTCACCGGTGGCGACGCCGTTCAACGCTTTGTTACGTGCATGATTATAGCGAAAACTCGCTCGATTGGAATCATTCAGATTCCAGTCAACTTTACCGAGAAGAGCAATGGCGTCATTGGTCTGATCGTAGCCCGCTTCCTGACCGCGATAAAAACTCAAAGTTGAGGCCTGACCTGCGATAGTTGGTGTGGCAAGGCCGACAAGGCTGCTGAACAAGACAAACCGCGGGGCATTGAAACGCTGCTGTTCGTAAGAGCCAAAGTAAAAAAGACGGTCTTTCACAATTGGACCGCCAACTGAACCGCCGAATTGATGCTGCGTAGGAGCGAGGGTCGCCGTTATCCCCAAAGCGTCCAAACGCTGAAACGCAAGCTCTTTCGCAAAATCGTTGGCACGGGCAAGCTTCGCAGGACGAAGCAGATAGAAAAGCGTACCGCGAACGTCGTTCGTTCCAGACTTTGTAACCGCGTTTACGATGCCACCCGAGCTTCGGCCAAATTCCGCCGAATATCCCGCCGCGACGACCTGAAACTCCTGGACGGATTCCTGAGGCAGCGTAGGGGCCGAAGCGGATCTCTCGCCACCACGAATCCCGCCAAAAAATGGCTGATTGTAATCTACACCGTCAACACTAATATTAGAATTAATTCCGCGCTGGCCTGAAAGAGATATCTGATTCCTGGTATCGCCGCCAAGTCCAACCTGCGCATTTGGTGTCAATGTCGCAAAATCCTGGAAACGCCGGCCGTTGATAGGCAGATTCTGGATCGCCGTTTCATTTTGAATAGCGTCGAAATTGCTGGAGGTCGTCTGGATGCCTTCCGCCGTAACCTCGACGACGGCCGAGACACCGGCCGCACCCAACGTCACATTTGCGTCCGTTGTGCGACCTACTTGGACAGTAGCGTCAAGGGTAACTTCAGCAAAAGATCCCGCACTGGTTTTGACCTTGTAGGTGCCGGGCTGCAGCAGACCGAAGCTGTATAAGCCGTCATCGTTCGTTGTCACGGTCTGCGACTGGTTAGTTGCTTTACTTGTGAGCGTTACTGTCGCTCCTTTTACTACTGCACCGGTCGTGTCGGAAACGACGCCGCTGATGCCGCCGGTTCCTGCCTGTGCGAAAAGATTGCCAACGCAGACTAATGTGGCGAGTAAGATCATCGGCACAAATTGCGTGATTATTTTTTTAGTCATTATCTTATTGACCTCGTTATTTGAGTGTTTAAAAACCGAATTTTTTGAATAACCGGGATTTACTACCCGGACATTATCTTTTTTTTTGAATTTTTATATTAAATTTCGGATTTTTCGGCTCCGAATATCATTTTACCGAAGTTACCCTTGACGCTACTGTCCAAG
>JAYSZT010000268.1:0-7595 GCA_043737915.1 Acidobacteriota bacterium | reverse complement strand
CCGGATGTCTGCTTCAATGTGTTGAAATGCGGGAAGCACATCTAAAATCGCGCCAAATTAGGCTTAATCCCTGCTGTAACTCCTTTACCACACCTACGAGGTTAGCTGACGGGCTAGGAACGAAAGAGTATCCCTGCATCTCATGATGCTTCGCCCCTGTTTCGCGAAAATTCGCTAAACTTTGGTTCCCCCGTGCCGTTTAGCATAAAACGACTTCGGCGATCAACTTTTCAACTTCTACAGATTAGCATTTTAATAATCTCGTTTCAAGAAAAAATCTGTAATTTTTGATTATTTTGCAGGATAGAGTTGATAAAGCATTACGTAGACCACGACTCCCGTCACCGAAACATAAAGCCAGACCGGATATACAAAGCGTGCAAGACGCTTATGACGGTCAAACTGACCCTTAAGGCCTCTCCATAATGTCACGAGAATGAAAGGCGTGATCAATGTCGCGAGTATTGTGTGAGAAGTTAGGATCGTAAAGTAAACGGGCCGGACGAGGCCCTCACCGGTGAATCTGGTCGGTCCGAGGCCGAAATAGTAGGTTCGAATCGCATGATGGGTCAGGTAGCAGGCTAAGAAAAAAGCGGAGACGCAGCAGGCGGCGACCATGCAAAAACGGTGACGATGCACTTGTTTACGCAATATGAAATAAAAGCCAAACATCAATAGGATCGCGCTCGACCCGTTAAGAAACGCATTGAGATGAGGAAAGATACCGAGAAGATCTTGCATTTATTTCCAAAACCCTAACAAAACGAAAAGTACGATCCACAGGGCTCCCATAAAATGCCAGTACCAACCAACTACCTGAGCAAATGATATTCGTTTCGCGAGTTCATTCGCGTTTCTTGCCGGCGCCCAAGATTTAAGCAATATCGTGGACAAAGCAACTATTCCACCGATGACATGTACCGCATGTACGGCAGTCAGAATATAAAAAAACCCAACATACGGATTTCCCCGCATGTAAAGACCTCGCTGAGTCAGTTCGAGCCAAGAGAGTATTTGCGATGCCAGAAAAATACCACCAAGTGATGTTGTAATTAGCAACCAAGACTTAGCCCTTGGTTGGTTTTTCGAGAAGGTTGCCCTTTCCGAAATGAAGTAGGCGACACTGCTGAGCAAAAGCAGGAGAGTACTGATCCAGAGCGTAACCGGAAGGTCGAATGGTTGCCATTCCTGCACTTTATTCGTCGCAATGACGACGTAAGCGGCAATCAATCCGCCGAAGGTCATCACGACGATAATCAGGAGAAAGGTCGTCAAGATACGTGATTTCGACGGCGAAAAAGGCTCAGGCCGATTGTCTGCTCCACCATCATCGCCCGGCCCGTTTCCGCCGCCTCCGTTGCGCCCGTTGTTCCCGGGTCCCGAGCCACCGGAAAAGCCCGTTCGGCGGGCTTTTTCTTCATCGACCTCGTCAAGTATTTCAGCAGTTCCGATCTTCATAATTTACTGCTTGTCTGCGACCATCAGGATAAAAAGTAGTGGCAAGTAGATAACTGAAACCAGCAATAGCGTTCGAGCTCGCTCGTTAGACCGATCAAAAGCCGATCTAATACTTGCGATGAGAAAGATCAATCCCAGGATCGTCCCTCCGATCAAGAACACCTTTCCGGCGAATCCAAGAAAGAACGGAGCCAGGCTGACGGGGACGAGCATGATAGTAAAAAGTACGATTTGCCTAAAAGTTAGCTTCCCTTCCGGCTCGACGACCGGCAGCATTAAAATGCCCGCCTTCTTGTACTGCTCGCGATACATCCATGCGATTGCAAAAAAATGTGGAAACTGCCAAAGAAACTGCATCGCAAAAAGTGCCCATGCTCCCATCGTGATGTCGTTCGCCGCCGCTGTCCAGCCCATCAGCGGAGGCAGTGCTCCAGGTATTGCGCCAATCGCTGTCGAAGCCGAGGTTCTCGTCTTCAGCGGGGTGTAAACCAAAACATATCCCACGATCACGACCATGCCTAACAGAGACGTAAGCGGGTTCACGAGAACCAATAAGTAGATCTCCGCGATCGCACATTGAAGAATGCCGGATATCAGAGCCTCATTCGCGGATACTTTTTTGGTCGGTAGCGGGCGCTTTTCCGTGCGTTCCATCAGCGGATCGATATCACGTTCGAACCATTGATTGAGCGTTGCGACACCCAAAGCCAATAACGTGATCGCGACCATCGAATGTACGAACAGCACGACGTTGAAAGGACCGCCAGTGCCAAGATAGAATCCGGCGGCGGAAGTGAGGACGAGCAGAAAAGCAATTCGGGGCTTGGTGAGCTCAATATACGCCGCTAGTTTTTCACGGAAGCTTAAGACCCGCTCGTTTTCGATGTTTATACTTACACACTCCATTGGTTCTCTGCCGACGAAACTTTAACGGTTAGAATAGCGTCTATAGATAGTTTTACCAAATAAGTTGTTGATAATCGTGTATTTTAATCGACAAAAGGTGAACTTATTAATACCCGGATGACATAAGTGGGCCGCTCCGCTATTCTTACTTTAAGGAATATGTCTGCATCGCCTGAATCATTGCTCCGTAAAGAAGCATTCAAACCGAAATCAGCTCCGGTATTTAATCGCGTCCTCGATTTCCTGAGCATGGTTCGTTTGGGTGTGATCGTTCTCTGCGTGCTTGTCGCCCTGTCTATGGTCGGCATGCTGATCGTGCAACAGAATGTGCAAGGGTTCGACGCCTATTATGCCTCTCTGATGCCTGCCGAAAAAGCGGTTTATGGTTGGCTGGGATTCTTTGATATTTATTACTCCTGGTACTACAAGGCCTTATTGCTTTTTCTTTCACTGAATATAGTTCTCGCTTCGATCGACCGATTTCCGTCTGCATGGGCGTACATCGTAGATCCGAAAAAATCTCCGACTCGAGGTTTTTTACTGTCTCAGGAACAAAATGCCCTAGCGACAGTTTCGGCTGAAAGTGAGGCAGCACTCGTGAGCAAAATCAGGGACGCTTTGTCGAGGTCGGGCTTCAAGCCCATGGTTTCCGAATCGAACACTAGTGAGTATGGCCTCGACGAGCAAGGTCGCAAGGACTTCTCAGTCATTAATAACCGGAAAGCGATAGTGATATTTGGTGAGAAGGGTAAATTCAATCGGCTGGGTGCCTATGTCGTCCATGTTGCCCTTTTAACATTGTTCCTAGGCCATTTTGTAGCTCTGCAGACGGGCTTTGATGCAGACGTAAGGATGATTCCCGGGCAACTAACGGATCAGATCCAGCTAATTCAATTTAATCTCGACAAAAAAGAGAAATTTAATGTCCAACTTCCCTTTACACTTGAATGTACAGATATTCAGCAACGTCTGATCGACGTAACGGGGAATATCGAGGTTACAAATACACTCGATTGGCGAACACAATTAAGAATTGACGATCCCGATTACGGGTCTCAGATCGTCGACGTCAGTTTGAATTCACCGTTGAGTTACCGTGGCTATCGTTTTTTTCAGGCACAGACAATTCCGGTTGGTTCGGCGCGTACGATGGTACTCGAACTTACGCCGCAGAATGGCGGCTCTCCGGTAAAGGTGAACCTTGAACGCAACGGAACGGCAACCCTAGCCGACGGAACGATCGTAAAATACGACTCGTTCCAACCTGATTTCACTTTCGGTAAGGATGGCAAACCTGATACTAAAACTGGTGAGTACAATAATCCGGTAGCAGTTCTTAATGTGACACCGCCAGGCGGCGAACAGACACGAGTTTTCGCATTTGCCGCGAAACTGGCTGACAATATGCCGGTCGGGGCTCCAAAGGCCGGTTACAAATGGCGGCTAGCCGAGTTCGAAAAATCACCGTTCGCACATATTTTGTCGATCAAATACGACCCGTTCAATGGAGCTTTCATTGCATGGTATTTTGGCGGATTCGGTTTGATCTTTGCACTGTGTTTTGTTTTCTTTTTTTCTCACCGACGGTTATGGGTTCGAATAGAAAAACAGCCCGACGGCAACTACGAAGCCGTAATAGCAGGCAACACTAATCGAAATCCATTCGGATTTGAAGACCAGTTCAAGAAGATGGTAGACGCCGTAAATCCGGCCGATGTTAGAGGCTAATATGGAAGAACTTGACAGACTCGGAACGCAAAGCAGATTGCGTTTGTACATGCCGACAATCCTCGTGATCGGCGGGGCATTCCTGATGCTCGGACTGCGAATACAGATCGGCAACGGCTTCATCAATGATGGTGCGTTTATGATGCTCGCTCTTGCGTGCTACATTCTCGCTGCTGTTTTCCAGTTAACCAATCTCTACGCTCCGTCGGGAATGGCTGAGAAGATCGGTTTTTGGGGTGCTGCACTCGGTGTGTTCTTTAACCTCTCGAGTTGGCTTGTCCGATGGGTCGGCGCTTACGATCACGAGATCGCGATCATGCGTGCGAGCGGTAATATGGAATCGCCGTGGATCTTCCGCTACATTCCATTCGCTAATCTTTACGATTTAAGTCTTGCTTTTGCTTTTGGAGCCGGCATTACCACAATTATATTCGCGCAACGCAAGAACTTCCGCGTTCTCGGTGCGTTCACTCTTCCGGTCGCCGCTCTGATCCTAATTCTTGCCAGGTTCATAGGTAATGAATTTATTGATCTACCGCCGGTTCTTGACTCTTACTGGCGACCGATCCACGTGGGCGACGCATCGCTCAGCTACGGTGTCGCTCTAGTCTGTTTTGGCGTGGCGGTGATGTACCTGCTCAAGGACGGCGTCAAAGTCGAGGCGATGGCGATCTGGTCGAGCCTCTTTGCGATCAGCGTCATCGCGACCGTCAGCAAATTTTCAGTCGTGACTTCCCTTGTCTATCGAGCCGGTCTTTTTGTGCCAAGTGATAGCGGAAAAAAACCATTTTCTGCACCGTTCAGACTCGATTTGCCGAGTGTCGGACCCGCACTGGCAATTGCAGGAGTATTGTTACTCGGTGTTGTCGTTGCGTACATTATTTATATCTACAAGGAAAATGAAACTGCACGAGTCGCCGGAAGCTACCTTCTAAAATTGGCTTTCATCGCTCAGATCGTTTCGATCGCTTTATTGGTCAACGGCATTCGGTCGACGACGGATGTCTATCCGAAACTCCAGGCACAACTCGCCCAGGATCAGAGCCAATACGTAACCGCCGGAATGGCGATCGCTGAAAATCAGCAAATGTCAGCCGCCGAATTGTCGGCGCTAACGGCCGCACAGCATGAACAGATGGGTCGCAATTATATGCAATCCGTCGGGAACACAATGTTCCTAAGCCTCAATACGAACCCGGTCGAAGTCGCTGCATTACTGACTGGTCTTGTCGGCACTCTTTTCGTACTAATATTTGGATTTAAGACTGATAAACTGCGTGCACGCCTTCCGAGTCTCGAGTCGCTCGATAACCTCATGTACAAAACGGCCTGTCTAGCCTTTGCCGGCCTGGCGATCCTGCTGATCACGGGTGCTATCTGGGCGAACGAGTCATGGGGTAGGCCTTGGGGATTCGATTCGAAGGAGACGGGAGCCCTTGTCGCTTGGTTGACGTACGCAGCTTTCCTTCACACCCGTATTTCGCGAGGCTGGCGTGGACGAAGTTCCGCTTACTTTGCGATCGTTGGATTCTTGTTCGTGATATTCACGTACTTAGGTGTGAGTTATCTTCTCAAGGGACTGCACAGTTACGCTTAACGCTATTCGATAGTCACTTTCGTGACATCGACCATTGAATAGCGACGAATAGAGCCGTCTTTTGCAATAACCGTCAAGACACCTTTGTCCACACTGAATTTCAGTATTTCTGGAAGAGGTCGTTCGAGACTGTCGCCATTCTTAAACGCTATGATTAGCCGCACGTTCGCCAAAGGGTCGGGCTGCGGCTCTTCCTTTTTCTTAGGAGCAGTCTTTTTAGCGGCGGCGGCCTTTTTCGATTCGGGATCAACCTCTTTTCCAGGCTTCGGCTTAACCGCATCTCCCACCGAAACTTTAATTTTCGCAGGCCGAGGAGACGGGGTCTTTTTCACCTTTGATGGTTCAGCCGGTGCACTGACTTGCGATTCGATCGAGATCGGATTCGGCTTCGGATCGACTTTTGCGACCGTGTTTTTTCTAACCGGCGCTTCGAGGATCGTTCCGACAGAGTTTACCCGAACGCTTCCCGACGTATCTGTCTCTAAGGTCGGTGCTTCCGGTTCGTCAATTTCCTTACTAGCAAGTGCAATAAAGCTTCCACCGAATTTTATTTGAAATGATGCGGGATCATCATCTGGAGAACGGCCCTGAATGCGGAGTAAAAGCCGTTCAGGCTTTCTCAGGTAAATGAGTCTTCCGGTTTCATTGACCGAACTATCAGCGAAGATCAATATTTTTGTCAACGGACGCATCGCCTCGACGGCAAATACATCAATATCTCCGTTAAAGTTCTTAGTCGTTACATTAATAAAGATATCGCCTTGTCCGCCATTAAAGGCGTAATAGTAGGTCGTAAGTCGTGAATCGCCTATATCCCTCGCTTTGATAGTTCCCGATGCGATATTAGACGCTAGAGGTGTTGGGAAATTTTGGTCGCTTGATTGAGTAAATGCAATAGACGACAGACAAAGGAGTGCGAATATTACGCTTTGAATACTGGTAGATATACGACGCGATATCATTAATTGAGGTCCTTTCGTAGATGTACAAGGCGTGAGGTCTCACCGTAGCCGAGTTGTCGATGGGCGCTGATACTGTCTTCGTTACCGACCTCTGCGTCCGAAGCCATCTCGGTGCATCCATGAGCTCTCGCCCATTCCTCTGCACCTCTCACGAGGCTACGGCCGATACCGCTTCGGCGATATTCCGGGACGACAAACCAGCCTTCAAGATAACCGACATTTTCGGTGTCACAATCTTCGACAAATGGACGTATGCTGACTTCAAGAAATCCTATCAGGCCCTTGTCGACCGCTTCGGCGACGAGCACGAATTGAAAATCGGGATGTTCTAGGATGTTCATCATTTCGTCCTGGTGGTCTTCCTCCGAGGTTTCATCCCACAGCAATGTTCGCAGGCGAAACCACTCGCTAAGGTCAGCTTCCTCGACCGGTCGCACGATAATCTCTCGTTGCATCATTGGATTCTGATAATACCAGTCTTCCTCGAACCCGACAACATTTTTTAACAAAAAAGCCGGACAATTATGCCCGGCTTTCAATTAATTATGAAGTAAAAATTAACCAACCTTTGCCGCATCGGTCTTGCCGCCAAGGATCTCGAGAGCTTTTTTAAGCTGAATATCCTCTAATACGGGAGCGACCTTCGGTTTGGGGGTTGGAGTTGGGGCGGTGACCGGAGCCGTTGGAGATTCGCCGTCGCCTAAGCTTTCGATGTCGAGCGGCTCCGGAGTGTCCGGACGTTTTACCTCGATGGATGGCTTAACTCCTATGGTCGCTCGCTCCTCACCGAGAAATGGTGTTCCGTTAGGTGATGCCCACTTAGCAACAGTCAGCAAAAGTCCGTCGCCGCTTTTCAGCGTAAAGAGTTGCTGCTCGGTACCCATTCCGAAGGTTCGTTCGCCTACGACCTCACCGCGTTTGCGGTCAAGAAATGCGGCTGCGAT
>JAYSZT010000267.1:0-7596 GCA_043737915.1 Acidobacteriota bacterium | reverse complement strand
GAAACCTCGTAGTATTCGCCGGCCTTATCCTGCAGTTGCGACGCCGTTTCCTTGCCTTTCTCGATGCCCTTACGGGTCACATCCGCGATGTCGCCGCGAAGCTCAATGCCTGATTTAGGTGCAAACAGCAAAGCAAGGACAGCACCGATGCCGCCGCCAACCAGCAAATAGGTCAGTTTTGTTGAAGCACTTGTTTCTTCTCTTTCGTATTCGTGTCTCATAATATTCCTCCGACGCACTAAAGAATTGCGTTAAAAATGCAAAAGACGTCTTTTGTTTCCTAACTATAACAAAAGACGTTGGTTTTGAGCAATCAATATTTTGCCCGCTTTCGATATACATATCTCTATGCGGTTTAAGACGTGAACGAATTGTAGCAAAGAAGAGCACCCAGACAAGTGATAACAAAAGCACTAAATACCGGCAAAGCTTTGATAATACGGTTGTTGGCGAGCGAAGGTCGATCAAATATGCGTCCGAGATAAAGGAAGGCAAAACCGAACGCGGTAAGCGTCGCCGCGAGGCCAAAACTAAAAACCAACGTCAGCAACAGGCCATAGCCGACACGGTTGACCGTGATCGCCGCGAGCATCAGAACGAGTGCAGAGGGACACGGCAACAATCCGCCGGAAATGCCGAGAGCCGCGAGACTTTTCCAAGAGATCACCGCCGGGGGCATGTGCGAGTGTTCGGCTCCGCCATGCGAATGGGTGTGCTCATCGTGCGAATGTTCGCCGTTATCATGCGTGTGTCCGTCGCCGTGATCGTTGTTGCCGTGGTCGTGATGTCCGCCATCAGCTTTTACCCCGAGTGCCGCCAAAAGGCGTGATTTGAACATCGTCAGCCCGATATACAGCACCAAGAGTCCGGAAATGAAGCTCAGGATCGGGATCAGGCGTTCGGGCAGGATGTAATTCGAAGCGAACAGCGTTATCAGCCCAAGTGCGAAAACGCCCAATGTGTGCGTGATCGTAACGGTCAGACCGAGAAAGGCGGCGTGCTTCGCGGTTCCATTCGAGCCTACCAGGTAAGCTCCGACGACCGTTTTGCCGTGGCCGGGCGACATCGCATGCATTGCTCCGAGCCCAAACGCGGCAAGAAGTCCGACGAATGCAATCCACGGCGTGATCTCCGGGACATCGATAAGCGCAGCGAAGGTGTCTTTTTTTGCGACAACTAGCGGCTTACCGTCACGGGTTTGCAGCAATTTAGCATCTGCGGGCGGCGACAACCGCGTGAATGAAAATGTCGCATTCCTCTCCGCCAGAGCAGACGTCAGACTGTCATCCGGATATACCTTCAGTTCGTCGGTGACGGCGTTTCCGAAGACATTGCTATCAAAAACTGTTGTTCCCGCCGTAGGAGTTACAAATATCTCGTTCCAGCCGATTCGATCGGAGTAGTTCTTGTTTGAATAAGTTATTTTTCCTGCCGTCGTACCGCCTGGCAACGTTGATGTCAGATCCCAACCGATGTGCAGGATCGACAGGCCGCCGGAACCCTCGCGTAGTTCAGCTTTAGAATTCACGATCTCGAAGGAAACCGCCTGACCTTCGATCGTTATCGCAATATTTGAAAGGTAAGTCGATGAAAGTCCCGCAACGTAGGTTTTTAGTTCTTCATCGGTGTACTGGCCGTCGGCATTTGCGTCGATAATTCTGAGTTCCGTGATGGTCGGTATTTCCGCGAGTTCTAAAACTTGTCGGGTTTTTAGTTGCGATGATGCGACCTCAAGCTTAGCGAACTGATTAACGCTGAAATTGCCGAGCGGATGAGCGATCGCTGAAACTGCGGTCAGCAATACAGCAAGTACGATCGGTGCGAAAACATTTATTTTCATCGTTTGCACCTATAAGCGCTTTCCGCTTTTCAATTCGGCGATTGCGTTCTTCGCTACTGTCGCTTGGATCAGATCGAATTCGGGATTCAGACTGATCGCCGCTTCGAGTGATTTCAAAGCCGCCGCGTTATTACCTAGAGCCTTTTCGACCATCCCGGCGTGATATAAAAATCGAGCTTCGTTCGACTTGAGCCGTAAAGCCTCAGTGATCGCAGCTTTTGCCTTGGCCAGATTTCCCTTTTTGAAATGGGCCCAGGCGAGAGCGTCGGCGGTGTTCACATCCTTTCGCATCTCGTGTTCGCGAACGGTGATGGCGAGAGCTTCGTCGAGCTTGATGTTGTTATTCGCCCACAACAGAGCGAGACGTTTTTGGTCGTTATTAACGCCGAGCCTAGCCTCGACGATCTCGACGAGGTCGTAATTCTGTTTCGCCTTTTCGGCGTTTCCCTGTTTGGTATAAATGTCGCCGAGCAGGACGAAAGCATCGACGCTCGGCACGCGTTCGCTTGCCTTTGTAAGGATCTCGATCGCCGACGCGAGGTCATTCTGCGACGCCCGGACGCGGCCCTTGCCGATGTTCGCGAGATAGAAATCGGGAAGCACCGTCAGAGCTTCGTCGTAAACCTTTTCGGCTTCGGCATATTTGCCATATTTCCAAAGTTCGTCGCCGAGATATGTCAGGCACCAACTTTGAGCCTCTTTATCCTGCGGATCAGCAGTGCGGGCGGCAAGTTTGAACATCTCAACAGCTCCGTCATGATCCCCGTAAAGCGAGCGAACATGGGCAACGCGGGCATAAGAAGCGCTGTTGGGACGAAGATCGACCATCTTTTGAACGTTGGCAACCGCCGCATCATAGTTGCCGAGTTCGATATTGGCATCCGTCAATATGCCGTAAATGATCGCGTCTGACGGGTTTTCGGATGCCAGCTTTGTGCCGACGGCGAGAGCCTCGGCAAATTGGTGAAACGTAAGATATAACGTGGCTTGTATTTTTTGCAACGCGACGTCGGATGCTGATATTTCGAGTCCTTTTTCGACCGCTAATCGAGCCTTAGAATTAAGAGAAAAATCACCGGTCCGCCGTG
This sequence comes from Acidobacteriota bacterium, assembly GCA_043737915.1. Lineage (GTDB taxonomy): Bacteria > Acidobacteriota > Blastocatellia > Pyrinomonadales > Pyrinomonadaceae > OLB17. The sequence continues at coordinate 4,668 of JAYSZT010000267.1, read as the reverse complement.
CCCTTTTTATATAAATGATAGCCAGCTGCTGATAACCGGTAGCTGAATCCGGCGCTTTGGCTATAAAGTCAATCACTGCCTTGATCTCAGGATCGGCATCACTTGCAGAAAACGGTACCGCTACATCGGCCAGTTTTGGATAGGACGAGATAGAGGTGCACGCGCCGCTAAGGGCTACAAGTAAGAATAGGGTTGCTTTGGCTGATCGAGAAAACATATAAACCACCTGATCGATTGGATGGTTTGTGTCCGGGTGCACATGCTCCCGGACACAAACGCGTGTTACATATCAAATTAAAATTAAGCTTTTACACTCAAAATTAGTTCAATTCTATTTTTCCTCAGCATAGCCGCCGTCAGCAAATGGCAGTGTAGCTGTCGTCGTCGGCGTGCTCGATGGACGCGGCTGATTACCCTGATTTGGCGTCAACAGATAAGGGAATCGCGTTAAGAGCGGACCTTCAGGATTAAAGCTGACACCGTCGCCAAGCGTGTTATTTGGTGCGATGTTCGTAGCAGGCGTAAACGGTGTTCCGCCGGCTACTGCACGAAGTGCGATATCGGTTACATCGTCAAATACACGTCGTCCGTTTGGAAAGCCAGCGACATCGCCGCCAAGCAGTCCGAGGCGGTTTTGCATCCCGATCGGTGTGATCGGGATCGCAACATTCAACCTGAGGTATTCATGCGCCGTTCCGTCCGATAGAAACGTCGTGTAGTTTGGTCCTGTAACAGCGTTTACCGGGATACCGGTTCCAAAGATCTGGACAAGGTCATTACGCGGCGGAGGCGGTATAGTTATGCCGTAAACAGCCTGCAGCAAACGGGCAAGTTCAGGGTCTGTAATTGCGGTCACGACACGAGGGATCGTTCCGTCGAACTGCGGCGAAAGCGAGTTGAATGCGTCCTTTAAGCTAAGCGGAATAACGACTTCATTAACCAGCGGATTGCCAAGTCGCGAAACCTGTACATAGTCACCCGAGAAGCTCTGGCCACCGGCACTCAGAACCTTGGTCGAGCGACGGCTAGCGGTTGCCCAGACACCGATAACAGCATCCGAAGCGGTAGGTCCGCTTGGAACCGCACGTGTTCGCGTCAATTCTTGAACCGGAACTTCGATCGCGATCGTCGATACGTTGTAAGTTTTCGTCGAATCAATGCCGCCGGTAGAACCTATACTTCGCTGGCCGAGTGCATCAAAGACACCAAGATCGATGTAGAAATATTCATCGCGGGGGCCCGCAAATGTTTTACCGCCATTCGGCAGATTGTAAACCGCCGGTTGACCAAGGTTTGCCTCGTAGCTTGGTGTTACCTTATTACCGATGTTTGCCGGCGGAGTTCGAAGTCCTGCACCAAGCAACTGGCCGCGACGACCCTGCGTTCGTTCAATGCGACGAACCGTGTACGTCTGCGGCATATTGTAATCCGCATCTGTTAGATTACTGATCACACCATCCACGTTGACCGTGGAATGACCAAGGACCGTGTCATTGTTAACGATCTGTGTGGTGAACTGGTATTGATAGATGATGTCTTCGATACCGTCGCCGTTGTTGTCGATCTTGATCTCGTAGAGAACCGAATCGTCAAAACGGAACCACTGCGGGCCACCCGACGGTTCCTGAAGCGGGATGTAGTTTGCGATCAGCGTTACAAAACCTTCGCGGCCAGCTTCGACACTGCGGAACGCATAGGTGTCAGTGTTATCCGCAAAGCGGTCCATGCTGATAAGCGGTGCCTCGCCATGGCTGGATGCCGATGCCGGGATAACTGCGATCGAAAGGATCATCGAAAGGCCGACTAATCCGCCTCCGATCTTTTTAGCGATATTCTTAATCATATTTTCTCTCCTAAGTCACATCCCAAGTCGCCGGTTTTGATATCTCCGGCGACCTGGAACGGATGAACCGAACTAGTGTGTGTCGTAGTTTGCGATCGGATAATCGCCATTCTGACCGAAGCGGGTCTGGCTAGTTGTACCTGTCGAGCTTCGAAGTACGTAGAAAATTCCGTTCGACGGATCCCAAACCGAAATGTCAGTACGTCCGTCGCCGTCGTAATCGGCCTGGGTCGTAAACTGCGGTTTCGTGCCGAAAGTAACCGTCGAGATCGCGCCGTCTGAACTTCGTAGGATGTACCAAACATAAGAAGTTCCCTGACGAACGACCGCAATGTCCGTCTTTCCGTCACCGTCGTAGTCGCCCGGAACAACGAAGTCGCTGCCAAGGCCAAACTGAGTAACCGATACGCCGCCTGTGCTTCTATTTATGAAGAAGGTTCCGCGGCCATCCGAACCGTTACGGAAAACTGCGAGATCGAATTTACCGTCGCCGTCATAATCGCCGGGTGCGGTTATGTCGCTCGACAGGCCGAACTGCTCGATACGAAATGAGTTGTTCGAACTGTTGTTTATGTACCAGATCATCTGCCCGTTGGTTCGACGCACAACAGCAAAATCGGTTTTTCCGTCGCCGTCGTAGTCCCGAGCCACCGGTTCATCGCCGTTGATGCCGAACTGGTAAATGCGAGTTTGGCCGGTTGAACTTAGGAACACATAGAATGTTCCCGTTGACGCTCGCCAAACTCCCGTGTCTGCAAGACCGTCGCCATCGAAATCACCTGGGGTCTGAACGTCGCTTGCAAGTCCGAACTGGTACGAGTAGAACGAACCATTAGAGCTTCGGTTGATGAAGTAGGAGTTTGTCGAGAGTCGATAAACTGAGTTGTCAGCCCGACCGTCTCCATCGAAATCAAGCGAAGTGCGGCCCGACGCCGCCGACCCAAATCCGATTGACAGGCCGCGCAAAGAGCTTCCGCCGCCGATCGCTCCGACCAAGGTTGCCGCTCCTGTTCCAAGATTAATGGTATAGAGCCCGGAAACGCCTCCAACTGTGAGTGCCGCGTATGCCGGTCCGCCAAATGGTGAAATATCGAAACCCGTCGAACTTGTGGCGACCACACCAAGTGGGCCAACAAGCACCAGAGTTCCATTATTAGGCGGATTCTGAATGAAGAGCGCATTGGCGGTCGTATCTATATCGTAAAGTGTTGTCGTCGTCGCTCCTGCAAAATTATTCGTATATGCAGCAGCGTTTACGTTCGGTGTTCCTGGGTTAAGTGGCAAGTCAGTTGCAGCCAACGCACCTGTGTCCGGATTGAGACGCAAGTTTTGTCCCGTATTCGATACAACTCGGATGCGGTCAACCGTCGGATTAAAGTCGAACCCAAAATCCGTTCCGGACAGTGTAAATGCTCCCGCGGTTCCGACCTGCGTTGCTGCTCCGGTCGTGATGTTGATAGTGTAAAGTCTGCTCGTACTTCCTAGCCCGTAAAGCTGTCCGTTTACCGGACGGAAGTCGATGCCGAGTACCGTTTCACCTGCCTGCAGACCCGTGATCGTTCCAACCGTAGTCACTGTTCCGGGTGTTGCGGTATTAAACCGTACGAGTTGATTCGTCGCATTTACGCCGAAAGCCGTCGCCGCATTTGCGGACATTGCCCCAGCTGAAAGCACGAGTACAAATAAAAAAAGCACAGCAAAAAAGCCGTGCGAACGAAAGAAACTAACCATATTACCCTCCTTAAAATAGGCGTCGACCGCCATATAAACATTCATCAACTTCGATATTCTTACCGAAAAATGAATGACATCGTTTTTTAAAAACGCATTACATGTTTGCCTAGATGTGACTGCAATTCTTATTGCAGACATTTAGTCATCTATCAAACCACTGATTTACAAAAATCTTCACCGGCTCGCCAAAAGCTAACCGAATACTGAAAATGACAAATCTAATTCAGTTTCAACTACTTGATTGTGGCACCAATAAAAATTTACATCTGTACTCTGGCGCACATATCGATTATTTTTCAACTTACCTTCAGTGTCTGGGATTTCGCCCGAACGGAGCACACGGATTCAATCGAGGCGAAAATAGTTGTGAGGCCTCGCTGTATTTTCTGTTAATACCGCGTAATGCGTGAGGTCGATAGTTTTGCTATTGTTATACTTTCGGTTTCACCCTTGTTATTGGTTATGGATTCTGAGCAGATACGCAATTTTTCAATCATCGCCCACATCGATCACGGCAAATCGACACTTGCCGACCGCCTTTTGCAGATAACGGGTGCGGTCGCCGAACGCGATATGGAGGCGCAACTGCTCGATGATATGGATCTCGAACGCGAACGCGGCATCACGATCAAATCGCACGCCGTCCGTCTCGATTACAAAGCTAAAGACGGCAAAGACTATGTCCTCAATTTGATCGATACGCCCGGACACGTCGATTTTTCGTATGAAGTTTCGCGGTCTCTGTCGGCGTGCGAGGGCGCATTATTGATCGTTGACGCATCACAAGGCGTCGAGGCGCAGACCTTGGCGAACACATATCTCGCCATCGAGAACGACCTCGAACTCGTGCCCGTCCTCAACAAGATCGATCTACCGTCTGCCGAACCTGATCGAATAAAAGAACAGATCGAGAACATCATCGGCCTCGACGCGAGCCAGGCAGTTCTCACGTCCGCCAAAAGCGGCATCGGCATTGAGGACGTACTCGAAGCGATCGTTACCCGAATACCGCCACCGAAGGGCGACAGAAATGCTCCGCTAAAAGCTCTTATTTTTGATAGTTGGTATGACTCGTATCGGGGCGTGATCGT
>JAYSZT010000266.1:0-16353 GCA_043737915.1 Acidobacteriota bacterium | reverse complement strand
ATTATGTTATCAGAATCACCCAAGTGACGAATGAAACAAGATACTTCGTCGCTTCGATGGCCAACGATGCGAAGATCGATATCGAAAACGGCAAAATTACTTATTCAGAATTATCCAGCGATCTCCGACCTTTCGCATCTTACTATTGATCTGCCTCTGTGATCTCGAAGCAGTCTTCCATCACCTCGAGCAAAACAACCCTTGAGCCGTCGGGTTTGGTCCGAACGGCGAAAGACCGGCAAAGGAGTTGTTTTTCGCCAACAAACATAAAAGTCTGACGTGCGAGATCGCGCGTCATCTTGTCCATCGCATCAAAGTTCAAGGCTGTTTTTGTACAACCTTTTGGCAAGCGAATCGTTATTTTGGCGAGTTGGTCTTCTTCAAACATAGAGATTGATCGATGTTTGCTCGGTCAGTTAGTTAGCGCCTTTCTACGTCGCCTGAAAAAAATAGTTTGACGACGTCGCCGCCGGAATCGTTTAGGCTGTCGAATGTAAACCCGAGTTTCTCGAGCAAATTGCCGGAGGCGTAGTTGTCGGGCGAGGTTATCGCAAGTATTCGGGTGAGGCCGAGCATCGCGCGGCCGTATTTGATCACGGCGACAGCGGATTCGAAGCCGTAGCCCTTGCGTTCGTGATCGGGCAAAAATGCGAAGCCGATATCTGGAAATTCGAGATGGTCACGCTTTACAAATCCGCACAATCCGACCTTCGTTTTGTCGGTCTTGAGTTCAACCGCGTAAAGTCCGAAGCCGTGGTCACGATAGCTTTGGCGGTACCGATTTTCGATAAACTCCGATGCTTGTTCGACTGACCGCACGCCGCGATCACCGATGTATTGAATGAATTTGGGCGAATTCAACAGCAAGAAAATAAACTCTGCGTCGATCACGGTGTCTAGTTCACGGATAAAAAGCCTTTCGGTTTCGGTGACTAACACTATTCGGCAAACGGCGTGAGTTCGCCGGGTTTTCGAAGCATCTTGTTGACCTCGTCAAGATGTAGTTCCTCGGCTAAGATCATCTCGCGGGCATACTCCTCAAGCGCGACAGATTTACCTTCGGTCAGGTGCATCAGTTCGTAATACGCCGCTAGAGTTGTGCTTTCCTGCATTAAACTCTCACGAAGAATATCGCCAATGTCATGCTTTTCCGTCTCAAGTAGCGGCCCGATCTTCAAACTCGGATGCCCGCCCAGCATCGTTACGAACTCGCCCGCTTTGCGCGCATGCATCAATGACTCGTCGCCATTGCTCTGCAGCCACGAAACGATGGGTATCCGGTTATACCCGAAAACCATCAATGCATAATGCGTATAACGCACAACGCCTGCCAATTCCAACTCAAGTATCTTATTCAAGACCTCGATTGCGCTCTGTTTTTCATTTTCGTTCATTCATCAACCCCCCAATTTACCCTTAACTAATTAATAACCGGTGTCGTAAAAAATCATCTGTCTGATCTCACTGTCTAAATCTTCATCTACTTTATGCTTCTAGCCTTTTCTTCGATCAGATGACTAACGATCAAGTCCGCCACGGGTCGTTTTCCGGCCGGTATCGGAACACGACACGAACTAATCACATCCCTTGCCGACCCTGCCCCCTGAGTGTTTGCGATAGTCCGGACCTCTAAGATTTCCATCGCATCAGGCTGTCCTTCCTTGATCGTAAAGGTTCGAGCATCGTAAAAACGCCTGCCGAGTAGATCCTCGTAATTCCATCGATGCCAAATTCCGCTTGTGCCGATTCCGGTTGAGGTTATGACGACCTCGCCGGTCGCTGCCATAAGTGTTGACAGTTTCGATTTTTGCATTAAACCGACGATCATGCATATTCCCAAAATACCGCCACCGAAAAGGAGTATTAAGAACACGGCAACGAACATCGATCTGTCCCATGGTGCCCACCCAAGAACTCCAAAAAGTGGCACCAAAATCAATGCAATGATCGTGAAGGTCAGAAAAACCACAAAGACCGTCTTGGTCTGTTTGCCCATTTTTTGAAAATGCCGACTCTCGTACAAGCTGAACTTGCGCCATTCTTCAGCAGTGTAGCTCCATTGAGCGATTGTTTCAGTATGAAATGGCAATCCGTGCAGCATATCAGTGCATATTATTCTGCCTGCTCTCTCGCATGATAAGAACTACGCGTCAGCGGTGACGACTCGACGTGTTTGAAGCCCATGGCGAGGCCGATCGCTTTCCATTCGGCGAACTCCTCGGGCGTAACGTAGCGTTCGACCGGCAGGCGTTTTTCATACGGCTGGAGGTATTGGCCGATGGTCATGATGTCGCACGAGACTGATCGGAGGTCTTTCATTAATTCGACGACCTCTTCAAATGTTTCGCCGAGGCCGGCCATAATTCCGCTTTTTGTCTTCATCGTGGCGAACTGTGTGTCGCGAAAGTGAGCCGAGCGTTCGAGGAGTTCGAGCGTCTGGTTGTATTTCGCGTCGGGTCGGACGCGGCGGTAAAGACGTGCGATCGTTTCGGTATTGTGATTGAGCACATTCGGCCGAGCCGCGAGAACATTGTTTAGTGCCGTCTCGTCGCCATTAAAATCCGGGATCAGAACCTCGACCTTGCACGCCGGATTCATCTCGCGAACCTTCGTTATCGTCTCCGCCCAATGCATAGAACCGCCGTCGGCGAGATCATCACGGTTTACAGACGTAATAACGGCGTGTTTGAGATCGAGATGTTTGACAGCCTCGGCAACGTGAGTCGGTTCCATCGGGTCGAGGTCCATCGGTTTGCCTTTGTTTACCGCGCAGAATCCGCAGTGCCGAGTGCAAGTGTCGCCGCCGAGCATAAATGTCGCGGTCTTATCCGTCCAGCATTCGAAAATATTTGGGCATTTCGCCTCCTGGCAGACAGTGTGAAGATTGAGGCCGTCGATAAGTTCGAGCACGGCGTTTTGATTCTTCGGGTCACCAAGCTTTATCTTGAGCCAATCAGGCTTCTTCAGGCGTTCACGATTCTTTCGGTTAACAAATTTTTGAATTAAAACTTTTTCTTCGATCATCTCAGTTTACTCGTCACTTTTCCTACTACTGATTCTAGCGAAACGGTGCCAAAAGCGCGACTATCGGTGCTTGTGTCCGGGTTATCTCCGATCAGGGTCAGTCGACCGTCATCGTCCACGGAACTTATTCGCTTCACGATCTTGACGGACATTTTGTACGGATGCTTCGCTAAAACTATGTCGCCGACCTCAATATTTACATGGTTAGCAACCAACACTCGGTCGCCGTCCGTTAGTGTCGGCAGCATCGATTCGCCCTCGATCAAAAACGCTGTCCGGCGTCCGAGAACGTAAAGTGCCAGTTCTTTCAGACCTGCCTTCTTAATTACGTTATTCATAGAAAAACGGCGGATGATCGTGTGACCGCCCGCCGTTCAGTGTTAAGAAAAACTGTGATTAACCGGCGGTGTACCAAGTAACATCACGATCTTTACTTGACCAAAACATGCCGTGGATCTCTTTGATCGCATCAAGGAGTTCAGTCGCGTGTTCGAGGCTGACCTCTACCTTTACAGCCGAGCAGAGTTTAGCTGCTTTCCAAAAGGTGTCGTGCATATTCGGGAACTTTTCGAGATGTACCGGCTTAAAGTAGTCGGTCCACAGAACCAAAAGATGCTCTTTTGCCTCATGTGCCTGTTGCTCTTTGACGACTATGTAACGCGTTAAAGTGTTGTTATAGGCGGCGGTAGCCTTGGCGTCGGAGCCGTCGGGAGCCTTGAGGTCGAGGATCTTTTTGGTCATCGCGAGGGCGGCTTCTGCAGCGATTCGGGCCGAAGCCGGATCGTAAATACCACACGGAGCGTCACAGTGAGCCTCGACAATCTCCATATCGCCAGCGAATTTTTCTTTTAATTTTTCAAACATGATTTTCTCCTTGTAAATTAATCCTGAGGCCGCGTTCCTGCATCGATGCCTGCAACGCCCGCCTGATTTATGACTTTGACGTGCATGTCGTCAACAACGTGTATTTGGCATGACAAACGCGTGTGGTCACCGAGGTCAGGCTTTGTCGATAGTACCGCCGTTTCGGCTTCGCCGATCTCGCCCGGGTCACCGGACATTACTTCCACCCGGCAAGTTGTACAGCGGGCGTTTCCGCCGCATCTGTGCAAAATATCGACGCCGTTGTCTTCCAGTGCAAGCACTAGTTTCGTTCCGCTTGCCGTTTCGAATGCGACTTGACCGGTTGCAGTTTCAGCAGTTATTTTTGGCATTAAAAATGTCTCCCTTTGTTAGCAAAAAAATAAAAAACCGTATGCTTTGAATTTGTCACAACGAGAACCGAAGCGCAAGCGGAGCCGCATCAACCAATCGTGAACACAGATTTACGCTCGTTCGGTGCGGTGTCGCCTTTATATAGAACTTTCTCTAGGAATAAGCCTGACGGCGGTGCGGTGTACTGGGCCGGAATATTGGACTCAAACTTAAGCAGGCGTTCAAATGCGTCGAAAGTTAGATCGCCGCGGCCAACTTGGGCGAGCATTCCCACGATCCTGCGAACCATTTTCCATAAAAAATGTGTGGCGCCGATGCGAAAGCAGATCAAATCTCCATCGGTAAATATCTCAGCCTTTTCGACGGCGACGATCGTTGAAAGCTTTTTGCCGTTCTCCTTCTCACAGAAAGAAACGAAATCATGCCGCCCGACCAGCATCTGTGCCGCCTCAGCCATCGCCTTAGCATCTAGCCTGTCTTTGATCCACCACACAAGATTTTTCCCAAAAGCTGTTCGCCGCGTTGATATTTGATAAAGATAATATCGCTGGATCGCATCGTGCCGGGCGTGGAATTCGTCTGGGGCGTTAGCAACGCGAATCACGTTGATGTCGTGCGGCAAAAAATCGTTGAAACCGTGCTGGATCTGCCGCGGTGTAAGATTGACGCTAAGTTCTGGAACCTTCAAATGCACGATCTGCCGTAAAGCGTGAACGCCCGCGTCTGTTCTGCCAGCACCGAACAGATCGACCTTCGAAGAAAAAAGCTGACGGGTTACCTCCATCAGTTCGCCTTGGACGGACTTCGCATTATGCTGGATCTGCCACCCGCGATAGCGCGTGCCCTCGTATTCGACCTCTAATTTCCAAGTTGGCATAAAAGATTTGGACACGAACTTTCACGAGATAGGGCGAACAAAACAAAAAATATTCGCGTCTTTTCGTGTCTGGTCGTGGCTACTCCTGACTTCCGATTCGAACTTTTTCGCGTTTCTCGTTGATCGCGACAAAAATGAGGTCTGCAGATGTAACGCGAACGATCTCGCCTTTGTTGCCGAATCGCTCGGCCTCGACCTCGACGTGGATCGCTATAGATGTTTTGCCGACCTTGACAGTGGTTGCGTAAAAGCTAACCAGATCGCCGATGAAAACAGGTTCGTGAAAGATCACCTCTTTCATCGCAACCGTCACGAACCGCTCATGCTTTGTACGCCTGACCGCCTCGACGCCGCCCGCGACGTCGATATAACTGAGGATCACACCGCCGAAAACTGTCCCGTGAGCATTCGTGTCCCGCGGCATCATCGTCAACCGAATCGCCGCATCCCGAATTGGTGCTTGTTCGTTACTCATAAAATTCAATTGTATTTTTTCAACGCAAGGTCGCTAAAAAACAAAGGTGCGGAGGTACGAACGGTTAGAAATTTAACCATCTTGATGGAGCGATCACCAATACTAACTTGGGACTTTCTCTCCTTATCCTTCCTGCGTTAAGTCATCTTTCTTACAACCCATTCCCGTATCGTTTCCCGAAGCTCATTCAAATGCTCGTCAAAAAAGTGGCCGCAGTTCTCGAAGATGACTACCTCGGCGTGCGGTATTTTGTCTGTCAGGTGCCGAAGGCTTTCAACCGAGCCGAAATCGTCGTTATCGCCGTGAATGAACAATATTGGTTTGCGAACATCGACCAGGAAGTCGTAATCGCCGTACTTATCGACCGGTGTGCCGATAGAGATCAATCGGGAAACGTTGGCATCGTCGAAACCTTCTTCCAGAGCCGTTCGCGAACCGAACGAAAATCCCGCGAGCGTTAGATCCTGACCAGGGTAGTTGGTATCGATGTAGTTCAATACGTCGCGAACGTCTTCGCGGCCGCCGTCGATCTCGTTGTGCTCGCCCGTTGAGGCCCCGACGCCTCGAAAATTAAATCGCAACGTCGTCAGGCCGGCATCGACCAATCCTGCCGCCGCCCGAAACACGACCTTATTATGCATCGTTCCGCCGCCGAGCGGATGCGGGTGGCAGACGAGGCCGACGCCCCGCAAGTCTCCCGCCGGTTCTTTTAAGATAGCCTCGAGTTGCCCGTGAGATGCAGGAATAAATAGGTTGCCTTTCGGATACATAATCGAATCCTTGATTTTAGGGCTTGGCTTCGTTTGAAGCAAGGCGTAGGCCTTTTTTACTCCTTATCATAGTTTGCCGATAGTTTGCCGATAGTTTGCCGATCTCAAATCGATCCGTGTTGCTCTCTTGAATCCGAAGCATGGGCGTACATTTCATCCCTCATCATTTCACTGAATTAGATTTTCGCGCCGATTCCGTGTTACTTTTTGTCTTTCTATATAACATGCGGTGATGGACGAAATCATAAACGAGACACCGGAGATTCCGGTCACAAAAAAGGTCAGTTGGAGCGAGTTTCTTGAGAGCGAAGAGGCCGTTCGGGTCATCTATTTGATTTTCGGATTCTGCGCGATCTTGATGGTCATGATCTTTTTGCAGACCCGCACTGACGCGATCTGCTGTGGTGATTGGGACGGATATTATCACATCAAATGGTCGTCGCTTTTATGGGAAAATTTTAAGCAAGGTAAGTGGATACCGACGTTTGAGTGGCTGCCTCTCACCGTTCTGAACCCGAAGGATTACGCGGATCATCACTTCTTATTCCACCTGCTGCAGATTCCATTTCTTTGGTTCTTCGAGCCTGTTATGGCGGCTAAAGTGGCGGCGATCACATACGCTACACTCGCCATTTTCTCGATCTACTGGCTGCTCTATCGTTATGGCGTTAAGCATCAATTGCTGTGGCTGGTCGGTATTCTGACCTGTGCAAACGCGTTCTATTACCGGATGAACATGGCGAAGGCGCCGCCCCTGACGATCATTATCACCGTCATCGGCATTCACTTGCTATTTCAGCGTAAATACGTCTGGCTCGGGCCGCTAATGTTCGCGTTTGTTTGGACCTACAGCCTGTTCCCGCTCCTTTGGGGACTCGCCTTGATATGGACATTAATTCTGGCCTGGAATGAGCACCGTTTCGAGTGGCGCCCGCTCGCATACACCTCGGGCGGCTTGATCCTCGGCAACATTATTAACCCTTATTTCCCGCATAATCTGGTGCTTTTCGTTGAACATCTCTACGAAAAATTCGGTAAAGGTGGTGAATATGCGGTGGCCGTCGGCGGCGAGTGGTATCCGTATTCGGGAGTTGAATTGCTAACCGACTTCCCGGTCGCACTTCTTGCAATGCTGATCGGCTACATTTTATTTGCACCGAGAGCAGGAAAGTTGCCGGAGCGTGCATCGCTGCTGCTTGGATTCGTGACGTTCCTGCTTTACTGGCAATTTAATTCAAAACGATACGCTGAGTATTTTCCGCCATTTGCGATCCTTTTTGTCGCTTTCGTCTGGCAGGCGTTCACCGCTCCGACTGCTGCCGAAATGCCCGCAGAGTTTCAGCGAGATCTCGATCCATACCTCGACAAAGGTGAATCGGTCGGCAGGCAGGCGAATTGGGATCTCGTCGGTAAACTCTCGGTTTGGGTGATCGGAGGATTTCTCTGCGGAGTTTTCCTTATAAGTCTTGTCGGGTTTCACAAACTGGGCTTTAACAGCACCGGCGTGTCCGAAAACATTGCTGCAAACGAGCCCGGTGACAAGTATCGCCGCACGATGGAATGGGCCACCGGACTGGATGAGACCGGTGCGGATAACATTCCGGCAGGAGAGATAATTTTCAACTGCACGTGGGACGATTTTCCAAAGCTTTTTTTCTATAATACTAAGCACCGATACGTCTACGGCCTCGACCCGAATTATCTCTACACCCAAAACCCGGACCTCTACAAGCTTCTAAAAGATCTCACTGAGGGAAAGGTCGAGGATCCAGCTCCGGCGATCCGCGATAAGTTCGGTGCGAACTATATATTTGCTGATGCAAAAGAGAATACTGATATGATCGCGAAGGCTCTCGATAGCGGTTGGGTTGAGACCGTTTATGAGGATGATGAGGCCCGGATCCTGAAAATTCGTGCCGTAAAAGGCGAGGCTTCGGACGGAGCAAAAGACGAGCCTCCGGCGACCGACGAGGAAAATAAGATCCTTGATGAGCAGGAAAAAAACGCCGTGAACGCACCGGATGAATTGGATAATGACGAAAATTAACAAAAAATCTGCGATCAAAAAAGGCTTGATCAGGGTACTTGTGGTTGGTCTCATATCCGTATTCGCCTTCGCCTGCGGAGCTAACGACGCGATACTCAAGTCCGGCAAACAAACGCCTGTTCCGTCAGGCGGCACGCCGGCGTTGTCGACGCTTGAGCAGGACATAAATGAGATGCGAACGGCGGATTTTCAGTTCATTTACGTGCTTCGCCGCAAGGATAGTGGAGTTCTAGACTCGGAGGACAAGAGCGTTATTAAGGTGCAAACCTATCAGGCAAACCGACGGGTTAGCTCAGACAATGGAAAAGCGGTCGTGGTCGGCTCAAACACTCAGATCGCACCTGATAAGATGGCTGCCGTCCAGGAGCGATTCTCAGTAGAAACTTTTGGTAAATAGTTCGAAGAAATTTAGGTCGTGGGATTTATAATAAATGGCCATACCGGAAATACAGGGAAAAGACCTGGAGCCGAATCTTCTGAAAGATTCGGGAGATCGGAAAAGCACGCGGGTCATCCTTGATCCGTCGTCGCCTTCGATGAGATCTATCGCCCGTGTTGTGTTGATCACGCTCATCCTAGTGGCGATCGCGGGCTACGTGCAGAGTATTATTTCTTCGCTCACGTATCTGTTTTTTCTGGTAATACTTTCAGTTTTCTTTGCGTACCTAATCGACCCGATCGTTCGAGTTATTCGAATGCCGTTTAAGTCCCGCGGCATCGAGCGGTGGATGCCGCGGTCACTGGCAATTATTATTGCCTACACCATTGTTTTCACCGGCGTTGGTTTGGCGATCGCCAATCTCGCCCCGCGGGTCATCGAGCAGGGGAAAGAGTTCGGTACGAATCTGCCGGGGTACGGAACAGCTATCCAGCAGCGAGCGACCGAATTAAATCGACGGTTTGACCGGCTGAAAATACCTGATGATGTCCAGGGAGACCTTTCGAAAAAGGTGACGGACGCAGCGGGTTATGTTTCGGGAGCAATCGGTTCATTTCTGCTATTATCAGTCACGTTTTTGCCGTGGTTGTTGCTTATCCCCATTCTCGCCTTCTTTTTTCTCAAGGATGTAAACCTTTTCAGATTGGCCGTGTTGCGCATATTTCCTGCGGGACGTTGGCGAATACGGGCAGAGGCGGTGTTGCAAGATGTGAACTCCACGCTCGCCGCCTATACTCGTGCGCAACTCATCTCGTGTTTCCTGATCGGGCTGATATGTACGATCGGGTTTTATTCGCTCGGGTTGAAATATGCGCTCCTGCTGGGAATTCTGGCAGGTATCTTTGAGTTTGTACCGCTTCTTGGTCCCGCATCTATTGGTATCGTCGTAGTTTTGACAGCGGCCGCGTCAGACCAGCCATGGAAAGCGGTATATGTCGCTATATTTTTGATCATCTTGCGGATAATTCAGGATTACGTGCTTTATCCTAGGATCGTCCGCGGCGGAATACATCTGCATCCGCTCGCGATAATTCTTTCCGTTCTCGCGGGCGAACAGATAGCGGGAATTCCCGGCGTCTTTCTTTCCATCCCGATCGTTGCGATTCTAGTTGTACTGTACCGACACGTCTTGGAACATCAAGGCCGTCGAAGTCTTTTTGCCGGATATTTCGTGGACGAAGACCCAATAACAGAGGAGAACATATAACATGTCATCGGTTGCCTGGCTTGTCATATTTTTCTTTATTCTTCTTCTCCTCAGCATCTCCGTCTATGTGCTGGTCGTAAAATTCTTTTACTGGGGCGACAAGAAAGAACCGCCGCCTAAAAAACGTTAGAACAAAGATAAAAAACCGTCAACATCGTCTAAAACCATCTCGACCTCAACCACATAACACGGCATTTCAAACGAAAGCTTTGTGAGCTTTACTGCATCTTTTGCTGTGGTCAGTAGAAATTCGGCCGAATGCTCCAGGGCAAGTCGATCGACCTCAGCTATGTCGCTCTGACTGTAAATGTGATGGTCGCGAAACGCTTTCGTTCCCACCACGCTCAACTTTTCCTGACACAACTGCTCAAAAAAATTGTCCGGATTTCCAAGAGCGCAAAATGCGAAGGCTTTTTTCCCCGTGATCTGAGATTTATCCATCTCCGCATTATTCAGGGAAAAGATGGAAGTCATCTTATTCGCGGAAACGAATAGCGGAGCCGTGGGCGCAGGTTTCGCGATCTCTGCTCGTAGTTCTGAAAGATCACTGACAAGGTTTGACCTTGTAATAACAATTGCACCGGCACGTTTTAATCCGTTTTGATGCTCACGCAAACGCCCGCTCGGGAGCATTTGGGCGGTTGCGAAATCGTCTGTCGCGTCAATGCAAACGATGTCGAGGTCGCGTTTTAACTTGCGGTGTTGAAAGCCGTCATCGAGCAGAAAGACGGTTACGCCGAATTTTCGCTTCGCCCATTTTGCAGAGGCAATTCGATCCGCATCGGCGATTACGATCGCTTTGCCAAGTAGTTTGGTGGCGAGTTCGAAAGGCTCGTCTCCTGCGTTTTCTGCATCGCTGATGATTTTCGAACCATCGCTAACGAGGACACGTTTTTTCGGATCTTTGCGTCCATAGCCGCGAGTTAGGATACAGACTTTTTCGCCTCGATTCGCAAAAACGCCCGCGATCAGTGCCACTAATGGCGTCTTTCCCGTGCCGCCAGTCGTAATGTTGCCGACGCTGATCACTCGCACTCGCGAGTCGAAAACTTCGAGAACACCTTTGTCATAAAGCGTGTTTCGAAGGCTCGTGATCGTTCCGTAAATTGAGCTGAAGAGCGACAGCATCGGCGTAATTGTTGAACGTGGTCGATCCTAACCGCACGTGCGGGAGTGAGCAACGAGTCGAAAAAATCCTAATTCAAATAAATTAGAGTTCAAGGAAGTTTTGCAACAGTTTTTTGCCGTGATCGGTCAGTATCGATTCAGGATGAAACTGAACGCCCTCGATCTTCTCTGTTCGGTGCCGCAAACCCATGATTAGGCCATCGGGCGATTCGGCCGAGATCTCAAGTGCATTCGGCAGCGAATTTCTCTCGACGACAAGTGAATGATAACGACCGGCGGCGAACGTCTCAGGCAACTCTCGAAAGATAGTTTTACCATCATGCCGCACCTCCACGGGCTTTCCGTGAACGGGTTCCGGTGCCCTGATCACCTTGCCGCCAAAATACTGGCCGATCGCCTGATGCCCGAGGCAGACTCCCAAGATCGGCAGGACGCCGGCAAACCGTTCGATAACACCGAGGGAAATTCCGGCCGTGTCAGGCGTTCCCGGTCCCGGCGAGATGAGTATTCGTTCCGGTTTTAAGTCGTTTTCAATAGTGTCGACCGTCACTTCATCGTTGCGGACGACGTGTAATTCTGAGCCCAGTTCGCCTAGGTACTGCACCAGATTATAGGTAAATGAGTCGTAATTATCGATAACAAGCAGCATCGTGATATATGTGCAAAATCCACGGCCGAAACCGTTCTATATTTACTAAATTGCCTTTTAACTTTACCATAAGAAGGCGTAGCACCGAGGTTTAATCTATGTCCCAAAAACTCCTTTCGCTTCTTTTGACCCTCATTTTTTCCAGCGTTTCGTTCGGCCAGGCAACGAACAAGTCGACTGCCGTTGAGGATGCGGCGAAGCTCGAGAAAGACGCCGTCGAATTCTTGCGTGAAACTGCCGGCGACGTCGGGCGCATGCGTTCAATGGAGAATCGCATCAGCTTCAGTGCCGAACTCGCCTCGCTGATGTGGTTTCACGACGAGAAGGAAGCGAAGCAAATGTATGGCGGCGTAGTGGCTGATTTTAAGCAGCTTTTGTCACAGTTTGACGCCCAGATGAATACTCTCTCGATGCCGGAGGACGACGATTTAGGCGGCGGGGGTTTTCTCTTCGGCGGTTACGGGCGTTCCAAGGTCGAACGCAAGTTCCGAATCGCGATGGCCGTTCGCCAACAGATCGCCTCCAGCCTGGCCGAACACGCCCCCGATCTCGCCTTTAATTTTTTCTACGACAGCAAAAACCTCATATCGAACGAAGCCTTTCGCAAGGAAACTGAACAATCAGACAAATATTTCGAAGCCACGCTTCTGCGTCAGATCGCGGATTCCGATGCCGCCAAGGCCGCAGAATACGGCAAAGAATCAATAAAAGCCGGTCTCGATAATAATCACGTTGAACTGCTCAAGAAAATCTACGCGAAAGACGTCGACAAAGGCATCGATTTTGGAGCCGCGATCTTGAGCCGTATGAAAAGCGATCGATCGACTCTTAAAAACGTCTATTTCTACACCAGTCTGCTGACTTTCGGCTCAGACAATTTGGAGAAGTCAAAAAAATCAGGTGCCAAAAATCCTGTTTACTCATTGGGCGATCTGCGTGACATCGCCGACCAGTTTGCGCAGGTTATCCTAGACGGAACCGGCGATGAGTCCGATTATATGAGCGAAAGTTATGCTGAGCTGATCGGAAAATTCGCCCCGTCACGTTCGGCCCAGATCAAGGCGAAATTGAAACAAACAAAGACGGTCATCAGTTCTGCCAATCGGTATGGTGCGAATACTATGAGCGTCGGGACATCCACAAGAATGGGCTCGCCCTCAAATTCCGTGTCGGTTCCGAATCCGGAACGTGCCGATCGCGAGGCCCGTGAAACGATCGAGCGCGAGATGATGGAGAACGTCAAAGGCCTTGGCACAAAGGCTTTGCCGAAGGACGAACGCGATAAGATCGTTGCCCAGGCACGCAAGATCATTGCGGAGACGAAGGGCAGGGATAAAAAGATCGCGGCTCTTAGTTTGCTCGCGGCCCAGGTCGCACGTGCCGGTGACAAAGATCTGGCGGCGGAGATAATGGTCGACGCCGATCGTCTAGTGAACCCGCAACCGAAGAATTATCAAGACTTCCTGTATAGCTGGATGCTCGCGAGCGGCTATGCCGAATCAGATCCCGCGAAGGCCTTCCCGATCTTAGAAGACACGATCCTGCGTGCTAACGACACGATCTCCGCCTTCATCAAGGTGGCGGAATTTATCGATGTCAACGAGGAACTCATCGGCGACGGCGAGATCCAGGTCGGTATGTTCGGCGGTTCGATGATCCGCGAAATGACCGGCAGCCTCGGAATGGCGAGCGGAACGATCGGTTCGCTCGCCAAAGCGGACTTTGTCAGGACAAAAAATCTGACCAACACCTTCGACCGCAACGAGATCCGCGTGCTCGCCAAGATGATGGTGGTTCGCGCGGTGCTCGATAAAAAGGAACGCAATAAATCGATTGACGAGGTACTAACTGAGATCGATTCCGACCGCGTCGAAAATAACGTTCCTCCCCCGTCCGTGCCGGCGAGGACAGGTCCGCGGTAGGATTTCGGTATCGAACAAGCCTACCCCAAACTCGTTCCCAACAGCCACTGACCGCCGTCAACGACGAGCGTTACGCCATTGATGTAACTAGCTGCGTCCGATGTTAGAAACAAAGCCGCATTCTCAATATCGGCGATGCGGCCGAAACGCTGCAGCGGTATTTTTCGCGTGAGTTTTTCTTTTAACTCAGGCATCAAAAGCCGCTTCATGCCTTCCGTATCTTCGATCGGGCCGGGAGCGATGCCGTTGACGCGAATGCCGTGGCGTCCCCATTCTACGGACAGATTTCGCGTTATCGCGTCAACACCGGCCTTCGCCGCAGACACGTGGATCTGCATCGGCGTCGCGAGATAGTGCAGCGTCGCGGAGATATTCAGTATCTGGCCCTTCGTTTTTTTCAGCTCCTCGAACGACGCTCGGCAGACGTTGAATGTGCCTTTCGTATCGATGTCGACGACGGTACCAAAGCCATTTGCGGATAGTTGATCTGCCGCACATAAGAAATTACCTGCCGCACCGTTTACAACGATATCGATCTGCCCATAATTTGCTGCCGCTGCCGCGATCGCTGCCTCGACCGCTTCATAATCGCGAACGTCTGCCGCGCATGTGAAGCACTCGCCCCCCAACGCCTCAACCTCCGCCTTCATCGCCTCAAGATTCTCGATCTTGCGACTTGTGATCGCGAGTTTTGCCCCGTGCTCAGCAAACGCCCGAGCGACACCGCCCGTAATACCCGTGCCTCCGCCTGTTACAAACGCAACCTTTCCCTTTAGAATGTTATCAGCAAATATTTTGTCCATATTGACTTCGGATTTTAGCATAAGAATTGAACCGCAGAGACGCTGAGATGCAGAGAAAGCAAGAAATTATGGCCACAAAGACACTCAAGACTCACAAAAATAAAGCCATTTTCCGTTGGTTTTTGTTTTCTCTGTGCCTCTGCGTCTCCGTGGTGAATCTCTCGTGCAGTTCGAAGCCGACCGATCTCCGAACCCTCGTGCCCGCCGAGACGCTTGTTTATCTTGAGACGAACGATCTGGCAGCCGCTTTGCAGCCGATCGTTGACGCCAAGCCGTTCATGGAAGTGGCAAAGAGCAAGCCGGACTTTTCCGCACTCAAAGGCGTTCAGCTTGCCGTCGCCGTCACCGGGTTTGAGACCTCTGAGGAGAAGCTCACCGATGAACAAAGCGTCGGCCGCGTCCAGCCGCGTTTTGTTGCTGTCGCCGAAACACATGCATGGAGCTTTCAGGCTAACGCCTTCGCCGAGCAAAAATTAGGCGGCTTCGTCCGTGAGATCTACGACAGCGAACCGAAGCTCGAAAAGTCAGATAAGAACGGCGGTAAATATTTCAAATGGACCGCCACCGACGGCCGCAAGGCATTCGCACTGGTCGACGGTAGCGTCATCTACTTCGGCAACGACGAAACCGCCATCGACAAATGCCTTGCCGTAAAACGCGGCGAGACCGACAGCATCAACACAACCGGAAAAGTTCCAACCCCGTCCACGGAAACACTCGCCTCCGGCTACGTCTCCACCGACGGCATCGCCCAAATCGCCAACATCATCGGCCTAAAATACGCCTCCGAAACGAGCGAAGACTCCGGAGTGCAATCGGCAATCGCGGGAATCTTGCCGGAGCTATTGCGAAAATCGATCACCGATATCACATGGACCGCGACTAAAACCGACGAGGGAATCGAGGACAAATATCAGATCTCAATGCCGGCGGAGATCGCGAATGTGTTTAATGAAACAATGGTCGCTAATGACGGCATAGATTCGCGTCTTATAGCAGAGTTACCAGAGAACGTTTCTACGGTTACCTTGTACAACCTAAAAAGCCCACAGGTTGCGTGGCGAAGTCTTCTGCTAGTAACACAGAAACAAGCCGACTCAACTATTGCCGCGGGGATTCTTATCAGCTTCGCCGGTGGCCTTTTCGAACCATATGGGATACGCGAACCGGAGTTATTTCTTTCATCTGTCGAAAAAAAGCCGCAAGGGCATAATATTTTGGTCGCCAAATTAGATGCAGAAGGGGAAAGGATAGTGACAATCATGAATCGGGCCCTCGATGAGGGCCCGATGGTAAAATCGCTCATGCCCGGCCTGAAGCTGCATGCCTCCAGCGCGACTGGAGCTATTTTGAGTACCCAAGACGAGAACTTACAGGTCATTTTCGATCGCGAAAGCGTAAGGATAGGTTCGAAAGAAAGCCTTGATTCTTGTTCCAACTATGGTGCCACTGACCTAAAGTCAGAGCAGTTTAGACGTCTGTCTTTAACCCAAGCTCCTGTTGCGACGATTGGTCGTGATACCGCGACAAGTCTATCACTTATCGAAATGCTTACCCACGTGGATTACGGTGACACTCAAGTTGTATCAACGTACTTCTCCGAAACCCGCTTCACAAAATCCGGCATGGAACGAAAGACCGTTTCCGACTTTGGCCTGATCGGGTCGATCATCGCCCAGCTTGGGGCCGAGTAATGATTCCGTTGTTCAACGTCGCCGATGGCGACTTACCTATAAAGCCTAGGGTGTAGCGAAGCGGAACCCTAGGTAGATACGGGAAATTTCATGGCTCCCTGAA
>JAYSZT010000265.1:0-3274 GCA_043737915.1 Acidobacteriota bacterium | reverse complement strand
CCTATCTCAAAAAAATAGCCGCACATCGAGCTCTGAGCTGAGGTCCGAATGGTGATCTCAGCACTGGCGGTTCCCTTCCATGAGTTTTTTACGGCGACCTTGACGCTAAATTCATCGCCGTCAGCAGTTTTCTCGACGGACGTGACCTTTCCGGTAAAAATAGCGGTGGAACCTTTGTAGGCATTCGACACTTGAGTCTTAAAACTGCCGGTCGGCATCATGCAGCTACACGCATACGTCGTGTCGACGGCGGCAAAAGTGAACGTAATGATTGCTACTGTGATGTAGATGTAATTTTTCATTTTCATTTGAAAATCTATTTCACCTGAATTTCCGACCGGATATTAAACTCGCCAAATTGAGATAGATATTAAAGGCCATGTTATTGGAATTCTTACTCATTCTCTTTAATCTCCTTTCTATTTATCTAAAGATCGTTGATGGATCGGTCTTAGGTAGCGGCAAACGCATGGCTGCGATCCGTTGTGTTGTTGGGGCGTCGATCTTCAATCCCCATTTCTTAAAGAAAGGCACAAGGTTGGTTTTCGTCACAAAGCACATCATATAGACGAACTGATGCGCCCTGTCCGCATCGGTTAACCGCGGATCATATTTAAGTGGCATTTTGCGAAATTCTTTGTGCAGACGGGTGAATGCTTGCCAACCGAAGACGGATTTTAGCTGGTGAAACATGACAAGTTTTGTGAAAAACTCACCGTACGCGTCTTGGTTTATGACCATGTAATTCTTGTTCGGGTCGGCGATGTACGCGCGTGCCATTTCAAAACTCGTCCGCGTGTTCGATTCTTCTTTGTCGTTAAGTTTAGACCGCAGCCCGAACTTTTCCTGAACATACAGCGAGAACAAATTTACCTGGATCTCGACGATCGAGTTGAACAACCAGCTTCGCTGCTGGTAGGTGTGTCCGGTCTCGTGCCAATAACCCCATTCCGTGCCGAGGTCTTCGGTAAGGGCGGTGAAGTTGTCGCGTTTCATCCCGATAAAGTACTCAGATGCGTACGCGTAGTATTTATCCGATTCCGGCCGCGGGGTATACACGTCAACTAGGTAATTGATCCGGTTGCGGGTCTTCATGTTCGCCGGCGAAGAATTATCAAATCCGGCGAGTTCGTCGTCGAGGTCGATCATTCGGTGGATCGTCTCGAACATCGCCTCGACATCCTCGATCGGATGCTTTACATAATCGCGCGTCGGGATCGTGACAAGGGCTTTGTCCGATACCAACTGCACATACTGTGCGTCCGACATCTTTTTCACGTCGTTTTCCCAATCAGCGTCCTCACTTTCACCGACGATGTACAACGGAATAGCCTTTCCGCCCGTAACTTTGACGTCGACTGTAGTCGGTTCTGTATCAAAACCAATTCGCTTAACGAAGATGAACGATAAAATGCCGTCGTTGCTGGCAGTGACGGTGTTCACACCTTCGCGCAGCTCATTCTCTTGCGTTTTGTTGGTCCGTGACCACATCGGCTTAAATCCGATCATGCTCGAAAGCTTGTAGTTCTGGTCAAGTTCAGTGACCTTGATCGAAAACCTCTCACCTCGCCGAACGAAAAGTCCCGACGGCTGATAATCGCACAATACACTTCTGTGCGTTCGCGAAGTCTCCGTCCGAGCCTCGGTCTGCGAGACAAGAACGTATTCTTTCGCCTTATTGTTAAATTCCTGAGCGTTCGCAGACCCAACAACGTAGAGAAGAACTGACAGAAGGCATAGAATTGCTCGCATAATTTCTCCCGACTTACTTATCAACTTTCATTTGGTCAAGGTTCTTTGCCCAACCGACGATTGACGCAGGAGCACTTCTGCCACGCTCATTGAAGAATCGAGTCGGTTTTTCCTCGTCGAAGATCGCGGCGTGGACCGTATTGTTCTTTATATCGATAGCGATCGCGGATTCTAAATGCCCGCAAGCATGGGTTAAACATCCGCTGGCAAAAAGAACATCACCCTTTTTTGTTATCGGCGTGAGGGTTTCGAACGACTCCATAAAGGCGGCGTAGCTCGTGCTACCCATAAGTTTTTTCAAACGAGCCTTAATAACCGCGTTCTTTAGGAGCTTGTCCGAATACTCACCGCTCCAACCGGCTATTCCCGCCGGCAAGGCCGAACCTTTGGACTTGGCCGGTTGAGCGTATACAGAGAGAGAGAAAATGCTAGCCAACAATACAAAGTAAATGACGTGTTTCATGTTATTTGTTCTTTGCGTTTACGGCGTCTTCGAGTGTCTTTAGTTTGGCGGCGATCTCGTCACCTTCTTTGTTGAGAGCATCGTTCTTTGTTTTGATCTCGTCGATCTTCTTGCTGTAGTCTTCGACAGTTTTGCTATCAGCAAACGCCTGAGTGAGGAGTTTATTTTGAGTAACGAGGGCCGCAGTGTTATCAATGTTTTTCATGCTCATTTCGTAATAAGACCTGAATGTCTCGTCCTTACTTAATTTCGCAGCCTGAGCGAAATCGGCGGATGCACCTTTGTAGAGTTCGAGGATCTTGTCATAACTTGCTGCTAGTTCTTTAAGTTCCCCTTCGTGGGACTTTTTAGATGCGTCAAAATCCACGATGTTGTCACTGATCTTTCCAAATTTATCTGCAGCTGCGGTTACCAAAGGCTTCGCGTCATTCATCTTCTTATTGGCCGAATCGACCAGTTTATTTGCCTCTATTACCTGTCGGTCATCGCAGGCAGATGAAAAAATCGCAACTGCCAATATGGCGAGTAAAATGATGTTTAATTTGTTTGTGAGTTTCATTATTGTTCTTTCTCCAGGGTTGTTGATCGTCGGTCGATCCTGATCTAGCTATGGACGGATATGTCGACAAAGCCTATGACTTATCTTGTTTTTTCCGTTCTTTTGAATTTATCCCCATCACGTTAACACGACCTCTTCCTGATTACCTAAACGTTTTTTTAAGGATAAAGAGAGCATCAAGGTACAAAGATTGTTTTAACACGCTGTTTATTTGCTATGAGGTAACGAGTCCTAGGTTAACTCTTCCCTTTTGAAACAAAAATCGTTTATTATTACACAGGTCTTCCGCATCGCGGTCCGGCCTTGGTTTAACTCTACTTCTTGATCAATAAAATGAATTTAATGCTTGCAGCTTCGCTTGAGGCGGTTCTCGGGATTCCGGAATGGGTTGGTCTGATATTGTTTTTCGTGCTGGGTGCTTGTATCGGCAGTTTTTTGAATGTCGTTATCTATCGCGTCCCGAATGAACTTTCGATCGTCCTGCCGAATTCGGCGTGCCC
>JAYSZT010000264.1:0-3277 GCA_043737915.1 Acidobacteriota bacterium | reverse complement strand
CGGTAGGTGCGACCGCGCTTTTTGACGGTATTATTCTCGCCGCTGAATACTTGGGTGACGTGCAGGGCAGGCGGGTAGTCGTGATCATTTCTGACGGTGACGACACGGCCAGCGATGCTACTCTTGAACAAACACTAAAGGCGTTGCAGATTTTCAATTGCCAGGTGTACGTCGTGAAAACAACTGACTTTGAAAACTTTAAACGGACCGGATCACGCGGCGGCAACGCGAACATTAGGCAGCTCGCCGCCGAACGCCGAATGATGGCGATAACTGCCCAGACGGGCGGAAAGGTTTATTCACCGATAGATGAAAAGGAACTCGACGAAGCGTTTCGACAAATATCCGCCGAGCTGTCGCAGCAATATATTCTGAGCTATTACCCGGAAAACGAGAGCGAATCTCGCGGCGCATTTCGTGAAATATCTCTAAACATCAGTACGATGCCCAATGTCGATGTTCGCACGCGAAAAGGTTACTACGTGCCGAAACGTTAGCGTTGGGAACGCGGGCAACTTGCCCGCCTGAGTGCAAAGCACGAAAAAAGTTCAAGGCGGGCTGGGAACCCGCGTTCCGGCATGCTCAATAACCATCTCGAAAAGTTCTTCGAACACCTGACTTACGAGCGAAACATGAGTCCGCATACGCTGCGCAACTATGCGAGCGATCTGGGGCAGTTTCGCGAGTTTCTCTGTGGAATTGAAAAGCGTGAGGATGTTCCGATATCCGACATCGACCGCCTGACGATCCGCGAATGGATGGCGTCGCTGCATGATGATCACAAGAAAACTTCGATTGCGAGGAAGCTGGCGTCTTTAAGAACATTTTTTCAATTCCTGGTGCGCGAAGGCGTGGTTGAAGTAAACCCGGCCAAACTGGTCGCAACGCCAAAGATCGAGCGGAAGCTGCCTAACCATCTCTCGATAGAAGACGCCGTTCGGTTTATCGAAACGCCCGACCTCAATACCGATCTCGGCCGTCGCGACCGCGCCATTATCGAATTCCTCTACGCCACGGGCATTCGGGTCGGCGAACTTGTCAGTATTAATTTAAAGGATATCGATTTTCGCGAAAGACTGGTCCGCGTCACCGGCAAGCGAAAAAAGCAGCGAATCGTGCCGTTCGGCGAACCATCGCTGCAAGCCCTGATGCACTACCTGGCGGAGACGCGTCCGGCATTTCTTAATAATTGCCCGCCAGCGATGCGTGATCCGCAGGCCGTTTTTCTAAATTACCAGGGCACGCGGTTGACTACACGAAGCGTCGGCCGGCTGATCGACAAATACATAAAGCTTTGCGCCAACATCCACAACATCTCACCGCACAGCCTGCGGCATTCGTTCGCCACACACCTGCTCGATCAGGGCGCCGACCTCCGCGATATCCAAGAACTCCTCGGCCATGCCCTGCTTTCGACAACCCAGATCTACACGCAGGTTTCAATGGAAAAAATGATCGCGGTTTACGATAAGGCACATCCTAAGGCGTAAATGTCTGGTTCTCAAGCGGAGTCGTTTATGAAAATAATAATCCTCACGAGTACGATCCTTTTCCTGGCGGTTTACTCAATCGCTCAGAACAAACCGAAAGCTCTCAAATTTGACGAAATAGTTTTCGATGAACAGACACCGTACTTAGAAGCCGGAAATTTAGTTAAGGAAAGAGTCGACCGGCTCGCGAAAAGACTGAAACTTGAGAGAAACAAAAATGTTTTCGTCGTTCTTTACAGAGCAAGAGTGATGCAGAACTCAAACCGCAACCGGCTAGACAATATTGCCAGCTCAGTCAAATGGTCCCTTTCAAGAAGACCGGAATTGTCAGACAGTATATTTATTCTTGACGGTGGCCTCAGGCAACACGACACAATTGAATTTTGGATCACTCCTAAAGGCGAGCTTCCCACACCAACGCCGACTTTCACTCGTTCGGAGGGCATAGAATGTCCGTCAATTTTTGCATATCAGGTAGGCTTCACATTCGATAAGCAAACTCCAGTCGTGCTCACGGTCGAATCACGCCCGTCCAGTGTCGGCTCGTATAACTGGACGCTCACTGGTGGCGTGATCATCGGGCCGAACGGGCGAACACGTCTAGAGGTAGATGTGAGACAGGTTGAGGGTAACAGGTTGACGGCTTTCGTCGAGCTTGAGGGAGTGCCGCTCCCCTGTAAAAACAGGGCATTAGTTCTCGCAGAATTTGGCAACACATCACGACTCGTAGATGAATTTGGCCGAATTGCGAATGGTGAACTCCGCGGTCGGTTGGACAGCTTCCTAGCAACGCTTTTCGATTATCCAAATGCTCAAGGCTTTGTTTTTCTTTATGGCGGGAGGAATGTTCAAGGGAGGGACATCGAGGCTCGCAAACAACTTCTGACAAGTCATTTCCGGTTTCGCAGATTTGATGCGAACAGAATAACTGTAGTGAATGCGGGTTATAGAGAAGAGGGTTCCGCAGAAATCTGGCTGGTACCCGCCGGCACTGATATTCCCGAGCAAAGACCGAGCGTAGACGCAGCTTTTGTCCCAGCAGCCCGCCCCATCACACGGAAAAGCGTGGTAAAATAGGTACCGCAAGGGAGCATTATGAATCAGAATGATTTGACGAGCGAATACAAATGACTATGTGCTTTTCAAGTTAGGGCTTTCGCACGCAGGTTCCCCCCGTGAGGCGACTATGCGTCTATTGCGATGAAAGATTTCGGTCAACCTTAACGCACACATCGAACTTTGCTTCGGCCAGCCTCATCAAGTCACCATTATTATTACTGCCCAACCCATCTGTGGTAACGTAAAAACCTCAAGATACGCAAACTCTCTCGCAAATCTGCGGTCGATGCATTCAACGAGAAGAATCTTCACGCGGCGATTTTCTCCATTTGCGCTTCAGCTTGTTCGAGGAATTCAACCACCTGATGGCGCTCGACGGTAGGAAAGCCCTCAAGAAAATCATCAATACTATCGCCGGCCTTCAAAAAATCAATCAGGGTGCTTGTCGGAACTCGCGTACCTGCAAAAACCGACGTTCCGCCCATGACATCTTGCGATGATGTTATGACTGGTGCTTTCATACGTTCCGAATTATATCAAATCGGTTATAAGAGGGGTGTATTCATTTACCGATCTAACAGAAGATGCGATAAGTATTCGAAATCCTGTGGGGAATCGATGTCAAATGCCGCTTCAGGCAAATTGATAGTTGCTAAGTCGGTTAGACTTCGGATCAGATCTCTAGCTCCCTTATCGCCCTCGAGCCGCGATAATTCAATAAATAATTC
>JAYSZT010000263.1:0-7665 GCA_043737915.1 Acidobacteriota bacterium | reverse complement strand
AAAGTTGTGGCTTTTTAGTTCAACTCACGAAATAAGCGTTTTTCTTGCCGAGCCGCCAGCTATTTCTCGGCTGGTGCTTGTGTTAAATTAATCGAATGCAAAAGGTTCTCACTGCCGAACAGATGCGAGAGGTCGATCGTCTGACAACCGAGCGGTACGGCATTCCGTCGATCCTACTAATGGAAAACGCCGCCCACGCCGTCGCTCGCGTCATCACCGAAAAACTCGGGGGATCGGTCAACGGGAAATCGATCCTCGTTTTGTGCGGTAAAGGGAACAATGGCGGCGATGGAGCTTCACTGGCGTTGAAGTTGGCACTTGCCGGAGCAAGTGTTGAGGTTATTCTTTTTGGAAAGATCTCCGAAGTTAAAGGAGATGCCCGAGCAAATTTCGACGCGGCAGGCCATAGCGTCGATTGGATCCGTGAATTTGAATCGCGTGTAGAGTGGGACGAATGGCTTTATCGTTCACGACAAGGTTGGGATGTCGTAGTTGACGCCATTTTCGGCACAGGGCTTAGCCGCCCCTTGGATATCTGGCTCGGCAACATTATTCGTCACATCAACATTCTCTCCGAAGGCGAACACGATCCCGCTAGACTGACCGTTTCAGTAGATTTGCCTTCGGGATTAGGCTCAAATGTTGGGGCTATTATTGGGGAATCTATTCAGGCCGACTTGACAGTAACGTTCACCGCGCCAAAACCTGCGAATGTCCTTGCACCGGCCTCAAGTTTCAACGGCGAACTTTTTATCGAGGATATAGGCTCACCCCAGGAACTCGTAAACGAGTTTGAATCGCTTCTGTTTCTAGCCGAACATGACGATGCCTTGAATTGGTTTATTGATTCTTATTTCAATCACGATTCCTACAAAAACAAACGTGGACAAGCTTTGGTGATCGCGGGTTCGGATAGCTATTCCGGAGCAGCCGTCCTTTGTGGGAATGCTGCGATGCGTTCGGGTGTTGGATTGGTGACGATCGTTACGCCGCGGTCTTCGAGGGATTCCGTTTCGTCGAGGGTTTTGCCGGAGGTAATGGTTCGCGGCGTCTCGGAAACGGAAGGCGGTGCGATCGGTGAGGGAGCGTTTGCGGAGATCGGCGATCTGCTGGGAAAAGCGGACGCGGTCGCTATCGGAAGCGGAATCTCGCAGAACGAAAGCACGCGGCGATTTGTAATTAGCGTAGTCGAGAATCGGACGCAGCCGGTGATAATTGACGCGGATGCTTTGAATTTGCTCTCGCCGGCGTCAACGAAGTGGCCGTCCGCTCACGCACGCGGTTCTGACTTGATACTGACGCCGCACGAGGGCGAGTTTATGCGGTTGCTTGGTGAAACTAAGAATCACCCCGTCGGCGAAAGGCCGCCACCACTCCTTGGTAAGGAAGGGAGCCTGAAAGAGGATCGTGTGGCGGACGTTCGCGATTTTGCGGTGAAACACAACGTTATTCTTGTGCTCAAAGGCGAACGCGTTTTGATCGGCTGTCCCGACGGACGCGTAGTTGTAAATCCCACCGGCAACTCCGGTCTTGGGAAAGCGGGAAACGGCGACACGCTCACGGGAATTCTCGCGGGATTTGTCGCCCAGGCGGTGAAATTCGAGATCGATATTTTCGAGACAGTCGTCGCTGCCGTCTATGTAGCCGGAATGGCGGGCGATGTTGCTGAGAAAAAGTACGGGAAAAGAGTAATGACAGCGTCGGATGTTCGTGAATGTTTGGCGGATGTTTTTGCTGAATTTGAATCGAAATAGTAAAGGTAAATTTATGGACGCTCGAGCATTATTAAGTGAATGGATCGAAGCCTTTCAGGCTTGTGATGTCGAGCGTGTAGTCAATTGCTACGCTGAGGACGCAGTGAATTTTCAGATCGCGGCCGGCGAGCCTTCGGTCGGACGTGAGCGGATCGCGGCGGATACCCAACAGTTTTTCAGTGGCTTTCCGGATGCTTGGTCGCGGGTCGAAAACTTGATGGCGGACGGTGATCGGGCGGCCTGGGAATGGATCGGCGGCGGCACGTTTCTCGGCGAATTTTATAGCAATCAGCCGACGGGAAAAGAGTTTGAAATACGCGGCTGTGGTTTTTTTACTTTTCGCAATGGTCTGATCGTCAAACAGCAAGGATATTGGGACAAACTTTCGTGGTTCGAGCAGATAGGACTTGCGATAAGATGAATCGAGATATGACAGTGGTCACGCCCGAGGAAATGCTCTCGGTCGGCGAGGAGATCTCCGGGTTGCTTACCGGCGGCGAGGTGATCTTGCTTTTTGGCGGGCTTGGGGCGGGGAAGACTTTGCTGACGAAAGGTATCGTCAATTTTCTCGGTTTTGACATTGACGAGGTGACGAGCCCGAGTTTTACGCTGGTGAATTTGTATCGGGCTGAGCGTTTCGATGTTTATCATATCGATCTGTGGCGGCTTGACGGCGACATCGACGTAGCCGCGGCCGTTGGGCTCGACGAGATCGTTGAGAACGAAAATGCCGTGACGATCATCGAATGGCCCGAGCGGCTCGGTACATTTTCGTTTTCAAATACTTCGATCCGTGTCAGAATCGAAGGCGACGGAGACGATCCGCGCACGATCAGCATCGAAAACATTAACGCCAGATGAAAAGTTATAAGCTAGCAATTATCGGGCTCATCATTCTGACCACATCGCTTATGTCGCAGACCCAAACGCAAATTTCAGATCTGAGAGCACCCAAAATTGTGGTCAACAAATCGAAGCGCACACTGCAGCTTTTCGATGGCGACAAATTGGTGAAGACCTATAAAATGGTGCTCGGTTTTGCACCGACGGGCGATAAAGAGGTCGAGGGCGACGGGCGGACTCCGGAGGGTGAATTTTACGTTTTTACGAAAAATGCCGAGAGCCGATTCCACGTCTCGCTCGGTATTAGCTATCCGGCACCTGAGGATGCGAGACGCGGCCTCGAAAAGAATTTGATCTCGCCTGATGAGGCTGATGCGATTGCAAAGGCGACCTCTGAAAAAGGAATGCCGCCGCAGAGAACGGCACTTGGCGGTGAGATCTATATTCACGGCGGCGGAACTGGGACTGACTGGACCGAGGGTTGCATCGCTCTCAAGGACGCTGAGATCAAGGAACTGTTCGATGCCGTGCCTGTCGGCACACGAGTGGTGATCGTTAAATAGCGAGAAACGCACTTGTAAAATGTAACATCGATCTTCTTTGTTATGGCTCGCGGCTGATTTATAATGCAGTTCGCTCGTTATGACGCTTTCATCTACTTCACAAAATAAAGAGACCCAATTGACCGAAACACACAAGCATCACGCCGCAGAGTTCGATGGTAAGCCGGTTTTTAATCGGGAGCTTAGCTGGCTCGAGTTCAATCGACACGTTCTGGATGAGGCGACGGACGACACGCTCCCGCTGCTTGAGCGTTTGAAATTCCTGTCGATATTCTCGACAAATCTCGACGAATTTTTTATGATCCGCATCGCGGGATTAAAGGAGCAGATCGCCGACGGGATCAGCGACTTTTCGCCGGATGGAATGTCGGCACCTGATCAGCTTCGCGAAATATACAAACGCCTGCGGCCGATGCTGACACGGCAAGTAAAATTTCTCGGCGAAAATGTCTTTCCGGCACTTGAAAAGGTCGGGATAACGATCGAGGCATATTCCTCGTTGATCGCGAGAGAGAAGAAGCAGCTCGACAAATATTTCCGCGATAATCTTTTCCCGATCCTGACACCGCAGTCGGTCGATTCGAGTCATCCGTTTCCGTACATTTCAAACTTGAGCTTGAATCTCGGCCTTATAATTGAGCCAAATCGTGCGATGACACAGCCGAACCTGCGGCATCTTTTCAAGCAGAAGCGTTTTGGGCGTATCAAGCTGCCCGCATCGGTGCCGCGTTTGATACCGATAAACGAAAAAAAGGGAAGATATGCATTGCTCGAAGAGGTGATCGCTGCGAACGTCGCCGAGCTTTTCCCGAATATGAAAACGAGCGAGGCGTTCTTGTTTCGTGTGACGCGTGATGCGGACATCGAGCTTCGCGAGGATGAGGCCGGCGATCTGATGCGTTCGCTCGAGCGTGAACTCCAACGCCGACGCGACCGCTTCGCCGTTCGCCTCGAGGTTTCGACGACGATGCCCGAAAAGATGCTCAAGATGTTAACTAACGGTATCGGCCTGACGGACGAAGATGTCGAACGGATCGATGGTTTCGTCGATATTCCTGATCTGATGCAGCTTTATTCGCTTGACCGGCCGGAGCTCAAGGACAAGCCGATCCAGACGATGCAGATAACGGCATTTCAAGGGCGAAAGAGCGTTTTTGAGGCGATTCGGAAACAGGATATTCTGCTTCATCATCCATATACTTCGTACAATGCGGTAACCGATTTTATTGCAGAGGCGGCCGAAGACCCGCACGTTCAGGCGATAAAGATATGTCTCTACCGAACGGGTAAGGATTCGCCGATCGTCAGTTCGCTGATCCGTGCGAGTCGTTTAGGAAAGCAGGTCACGGCACTGGTCGAGCTTAAGGCGAGGTTTGACGAGGAAAACAACATCGAGTGGGCACGGCGTTTGGAGAACGAGGGCGTTCACGTCGTTTACGGTATTAGTTCGCTGAAAACGCATTCCAAGGTAATGCTTGTTGTCCGCCGTGAGAAGGATAAACTTGTCCGTTACGTTCATCTTGCGACGGGGAACTACAATCCGTTTACTTCGCGAATGTACACGGATCTTGGCCTTTTCACCGCCGACGAAGAGATAAGTGCCGATGCGAGCAATCTATTCAACTTTTTGACCGGTTATTCGCAGCAGGACAAATATCAGCGGCTGCTCGTCGCTCCGCTACATCTTCGTGAACGGTTGATCGGATTGATCGTGCGGGAAAAGAAGAATAAGCTGGCCGGAAAGCCGGCACGCATTATCATAAAGGTAAACAGTATCACCGATATCGATACGATCAACGAGCTTTACGCCGCTTCGCAGGCTGGTGTTGAGATCGATCTGATCGTTCGAGGGATCTGCACTCTGCGGCCGGGAATAAAGGGAATTTCGGAGAATATTCGTGTGCGTTCGATCATCGGACGATTTCTCGAGCACAGTCGACTGTTTTGGTTCGCAAATGGCGGTGAGCTGGAGAATGCGGAGCTTTATATCGGAAGTGCCGACCTGATGCGGCGGAACCTCGACCGACGAGTTGAGGTTTTAACGCCGATCCTCGATGCGGAGATCAAGAATTATCTGAAAGAAACTTTGTTAGCGGCGTATTTGAGCGATGTGATGAATGCGAGAACGCTCCGCCCCGACGGCACCTATAAACGGATCTCATCAAGATCGGCGCTCGGGTTCGACTCCCAAATGTCGTTCGTGAATCAAGAGATCGGAGTTTGAACAGTTTGCGTCTTTTCAAACCGAGCTTCGACGACAGTGCCGATCTGTTTGCCAAATTTAGCGGAGAGACGCGGGTACCCTCGAGGTTCATTCTCGAGATGTTCGATCCCGAGCAGCGTTTCCGCCGCGAGAATGTCCTCGATCGAACCTTCGATTTCCATATAAAAGCCGAACGGCAGTTCGTCTAACACGACCTCAGTATTGCCGAGATGCCATGCCTTGCGATGCTTTTCATAAACGATCGCGAGCACATACCCGAGGCGTTCGATGATCGCCTCCATCGCGTCAACGTCGGTGACGATGGTTTCGTGTTCGATCTGTTGTTTGAAGTCGGCTTGGCTGCCGATCTTTTCTTTATAGGTAAGAACTGTGCTCTCAGGGGTTTTTCGCAGCCTCAGCACTGCTCCGCGTTCGTCGAGGATGCCGCCGCGATGTAGGTAATTCTCTTCAAACCGTTCGTAGGCGAAAACGCCGCCGACCGACGTAATTTTCGCGGTTAACTCGACCAACAGCTTTTTATCAAGTCGATATTTCTTCTCTGTTTCGATTGCCATTTGAGTGCGTAGATCTTTGCTTACTTAGATAGTAGGGAATAAGCCAAAGTTCGGCAAACCGAAGTATTAGTTGGTGCGGCAACTTGACCTTATTTAACGTTTAATTGATACTTGAAAAAAAGGTCAGGTATCTTTGACCAGCGTTTTGATTTTGATTTTATAGAGGTAAAAATATGCCATATCCAGAAATGATGATCCAGGGAATGCGTCAGGAACTCGCACAGCTCGGGATCGAAGAAACTAAGACGACCGAGGCTGTCAACGAAGCGGTCGAGAATACAAAGGGTACTTTGATGGTTATCGTGAACTCGGTTTGCGGTTGTGCTGCCGGAGGAGTTCGCCCGGGCATCGCGATGGCGTTGCAGAATTCGGAGAACAAACCCGAGCGTTCGATCACCGTTTTTGCGGGAGCAGATATCGACGCGACCGACACCGCTCGTGATTTTTTCACCGGCTACCCATCGTCGTCACCGGCCATCGGATTGATCAAAGACGGCAAACTCGTGCAAATGTTCGAACGCCGCGATCTCGAAGGTCGCAACCCAATGGTCATCGCTCAGGGACTGATCGAGGCATTTAACACTCACTGTGCTAAGACCGATGCGGCGAATAACTAAGGTTCGCTGCGAGGAATATAAAAAGCCGTCTCTAATAGGCGGCTTTTTTTGTTTTATGCGATAAAAATTTTGCTATTGCGGGAAAACATCGAATACGGCTAAACTGTAAGGAGCTTTTTCGTCGTCCATCACTAATGTCCATTAACCAACGCCAACATATCAGATTTTCGCTCGATGTCACGGCGTGGATATTGAACAAGTTCGGCGAACGACAAGAAACACTTCTACAGCAGATCAGTATCGGGGGCTGCTTCACGGGTTGGGAAGAGAATATTTACATCGGGGAAGAATTTCGGATGGAAATTACTTTGCCCAACGGAAATTTTCTACCTCTCGCGTGCAAAGCGATCTATCGATTCGAAGACACCGGCATCGGAGTTCGATTCCTTGACATTACTCAGTTCGAACAAGAACTGATCTCGAAGATCATCGCCCACCGACTCGATGAAGAAGGCGTTCCACTGCAGATAAACCCATTTGTCGTTCCGCCCACGTTTGCCGATGACGATCCGTCGCCACGCGTTACCGATATCCGCCAAAAACGCGACAGCATCCTCGAACATATAATGGGTTCCGAATAATTATTGAGGTTTCGGCGGCTGAGAAGACCGGATCCCCGTGTATTGGGCCGAGGCGATCTTCCAGGAATTTCCTTCCTTTTTCACCACATAAGTTACGCGAATACTTCGCGGCGGCAATGGTTTGCCGTTCGCGGTCATTTCGTAATTTAGTCGGACGATGACGATCGCGATCTTACCGTAATTACGGATCGAGTGTTCGTCAGCGGTGACAGTTGCTGTCATGCCGGCGGCCGCGGTTTTTGCTTCGGGAGTGTAAAATCCTAAAACCTTTTCGCGCGGATCGAACTCGCCGACCGGTGAGATCTCGATATAATCGGACGTCAAAATTTTGTCCAGGGTTTTGGCGTCGTAGGAGGTCTGGGCGTCGACCATAGTTTTGACGACACTCTTGAGAGCGTTTTCATCGCCTGTCTGAGCAAGGCCGGAAAAAGAGAATGCAAGAATAGTGAGAATTAGGCCGATATATTTCATAAAGCTTTTAGTGTGACCTGCGAAAAATAGTAACTCACATATTTACGGCAGATCAAAA
>JAYSZT010000262.1:0-7680 GCA_043737915.1 Acidobacteriota bacterium | reverse complement strand
GCCGCCGAGGCTTTGAGATCGGCGTTTGAGAGCACAGAAACGCTCGCGGGCGTATCGCCGACCCTAACGCTGGTTCGGTCCGCGATCACGACCACTTCTTCTTTGATAAATTCCGGTGTCGGAGTCGCCTCCTGGGCTCTGATCGCAGCCGAAAACAAAAAGATCAAGCTGATCTGAATAGCGAATCGCATAAAGAATTTCGAATTTGGAGCAATGTCCCGCCACTTTATGGTAACACGCGTGTTTCGTTTACTTCCCGGCTGCATCCTTAATTGGAGGAGAAATGTATAGCGTCGGAGGCTGTACACCGTTGCAATATTACATCGGGGCGAACTACACTAGGGAATCCGAAAAGGATTTTTTCTTTAAGAATTCTATCTGATGAAAAGAAAACGCAATGATCGAAACAACAGACCCCAAAACTACTGACAAACCGACCGTTAGGTGCTCGGAATGCGATCGTGAGGTCGTCCACTACAACACCTACGTATCACCAACTAACCAGGAGACCACCGTCTGCTGGGAATGCACCTCGCGCGAAGAAAAAGGATTTAATGCGACCCGCGGCTTTTCGCGGTCTGCCCGTTCGGGCGTGATACCCCGATAGCAATACCAACACCGATAGAAATGGCGATCAGAAAGATTACTGAATTTCCTGAAGAAGTATTGGGCAAGATCGGCCAACCGGTGACGAAATTCGACGCTGAGTTGGCTGATCTTTGTGCTGATATGTTCGAAACGATGTACGATGCCGAGGGCGTCGGTCTGGCCGCCCCACAGATCGGACTCAATCTGCGTCTTTTTGTAATGGATTGTGAAGGCATCAAGCTAATCGCCGCTAACCCCGAAATAATCGGCACGGACGGCGAGCAATCGAGCCAGGAAGGCTGTCTCTCGCTCGGAAAGGTTCCTGCGGTCGTCATTCGTCCGCAAACCGCTAAACTTAAAGCTCAAAACGAAAAGGGCGAGTGGTTCGAAGCCGAGGCCGAAGGCTACGCCGCCCGAGCATTCCTGCACGAAACCGACCATTGCAACGGCAAACTCTTCATCGACATCCTCCCCAAAATGCGTCGGGACATGATCATCAAACGATTCAAAAAAGAGAAGAATTGGAAGTAAGTTTGCTAACAGCTACTTGCGGATAAAAATCGAACGATAGACCGGTAGATCTTTATCTTCTACCGCCTTTTCGCGCTCAGTTTTGACCGAAAACGGATTCTCGTCAGTTTTAATTTCTCGCAATCGCTCATCCGCTCGAAATAATTCAAACATTTCATCAGCCAAAAAGTCGATGTCTGTCTGAATAAAGATGCGTCCAGCATCCGCGAGTTTGTCGACCACCGCAGCGACCAGTTCGGCATTTACCATTCGTCGTTTTGCGTGCCTTTTTTTGAACCACGGATCGGGAAACTGGATCGTTACCATTTGTAGCGTTCCGTCCGGGATCCTTGCGAGCAGGTTTTTGAGAAAGAGCATCGCGTTGCAGAACGCGTAGTGGAGGTTGGGCAGAAAAGCCTCGGCGGCGAGACGGTTAGCCTCGCTCACGAGCGGTTCGCGGATCTCGACACCGAGATAGTTCCATGCCGGTTCGATCTCGGCCATTCTTAAAATAAACCGTCCGCGAGCACATCCGATATCGAGGTGAAGCGGCAAAGAATCATTCGCGAAGACCTCAGACAGGTCGACCGGCTTCTGCTCCTGCTTGTAGTAAGGACTCCAGGGATTTACGTGTTGGTGAACTCTAACTCGAGCCATAGGAACGAACGCTTAGACAACTTTAAGAATGAGGAGAATGCTGTAAATACACGCGGCCAGATAGATGATCACCGCTCCGATTCCGATAAATTCGACTACTGATCGCGATTCCCTCGGATCAACGTGTTCGTCGGTCGGAATCTGAAAAAGTCCGTAAAGCGCACCCGTTAATAATCCGCCGATATGGCCAAAATTGTCGATCAGCTGATAGAGAACGATCCCAAAAACTAGTAAAAATCCGATATTTATTAAAAGATTTTTACGGAACTCTGGAGTAATAAAACGCCTACGCTGAAACGAGTATACGGCGAGATAACCGATCAAGCCTACGATTCCTCCCGATGCTCCGACCGAAATACCGTCAGGCTGAAAGACAAGACTTAAAATTCCGCCGCCGAGTGCGGACAGCAAAAATACAATGGCCAGATGCGCCCTGTTCGAAAGCATTTCGAATATGCGGCCAAAGCTGAAGAACGCATAGCAATTCATCATGACGTGCAAGTAGCCGCCGTGCGTCGTTGCACCGGTCAGTATCCGCCAATACTCGTGCTGTTCCAGGAAAAGCGGTTTATCAAACCCCGCCGCCGAGATCGACGCATCGAGACCTGTCCCCATCTGAGCGACATAAACGGACACGATAGCCACGATCAGAATAACGGTGTAAAAGGGTGTCGGCGGCGGCGGCGGAGGCGGATTGACAATACTCAATACTTCGGGAGGAGCCTCGATCTCGGTGTGGAATTTCTCGTTCATTTAATGACACGCGGCCTAAGCAGACAGTATCCGTTTTACATCGCGAGTCCGCCGTCGGCCTGAATGACCTGACCGGTGATGTATGCCGCAGACGGTGAAAGCATAAAGCAAGCGATATCTGCCACCTCTGAAACGTTTCCGAGACGGCCGAGGGGTATTTGCGAAAGTATTTTTTCGCGATACTCCGCATTCATCTCAGATGACATTTCCGTTTCGACAAGGCCGAGGGCAAGTGCATTGACTGTTATCTTGCGACTGGCGATCTCCTTTGCGAGCGATTTCGTCAGACCGATCATACCGGCCTTTGACGCTGAGTAATTCGACTGTCCGAGCATTCCGACGACTCCCGAGATAGACGAAATATTAAGGATGGAACCGCCATTTTCGTTTTTCATCATTAGCCGTACGACGGCCTTTGAAAAATTCCAGGCTCCCTTGAGATTCGTATCGATGACGGCGTCCCAGTCTTCTTCCTTCATTCGTAAGATGAGTTGATCGCGCGTTATGCCCGCATTGTTGACGAGATAATCGACGGTGCCAAAAGATTCTTTGACCTGTGCGACAAAATCAGCCGCCGCCGAAGTGTCCACGACATCGCACTGTGCGGCGAACGCCTTGACGCCTAACGTTTCGATCTCTGCTTTCAACTTCTCAGCCTCGTCAGCACTTTTCGAATAATTGAATGCCACGTTAGCCCCGCTACGAGCCAATTCCATAACGATCGCTTTCCCAATACCCCGCGTACCGCCCGTTACGATCGCTGATCTTCCTTCAAATTGTTTTTCGTGCACTATTTTTCTCCAATCTTAAACGATCACCAAACCCTTACTATCTCATACGAATCAAAAACCATATCAGAACTGGCAACCGGAAGATCCTCGACCAATGCTCGATAATGAGCCGCTCTGAGACTCGTATCTCGCTCGGAACTTATTGGGCCAATGCGTTTCGCTGGATCTCGAATAGTTTATTCATACCGATCTCAGCAAGGACGAGCATTTCGTCCATTTGATCCCGTGAGAAAGGCTCGCGTTCGGCAGTTCCCTGCAACTCGATAAATTTCCCCGAGCCGGTGCAGACGACATTCATATCTACGTCCGCAGTCGAATCTTCAGCGTAAGCGAGATCGAGGATCGACGTGCCCTCGATAATGCCGACGCTGACGGCGGCGACCTCACTCAGTATCGGCGAGGTCTTGATCGTGCCCTGTTTAACGAGCCTTCGGCAAGCAAGGGCGAGGGCGACATAGGCACCGGTGATCGACGCACACCTTGTTCCGCCGTCGGCCTGGATCACATCGCAATCCAGATATATTTGCCGCTCCCCGAGCAGTTTTGTGTCGACGAC
This sequence comes from Acidobacteriota bacterium, assembly GCA_043737915.1. Taxonomy (GTDB): domain Bacteria; phylum Acidobacteriota; class Blastocatellia; order Pyrinomonadales; family Pyrinomonadaceae; genus OLB17. The sequence goes on along the minus strand of JAYSZT010000262.1, from coordinate 3,825 downwards.
CGCTCGCAGGCTACGGCCGATGAGCCGCTGGATCTCCTGAGTACGGCCCGAAGGTCCGTTTTTCGTCTCACGCTGGGTCCTGGTATTGGTCGCCCGGGGCAACATCGAATATTCTGCAGTCACCCAACCAAGCCCTTTGTTTCTCATGAACATCGGCACGCGATCCTCGATCGATGCGGTGCAGATCACTTTCGTTCCGCCGACCTCAATGAGAGCAGAGCCCTCGGCATAGGGCGAAATATTTGGCGTGATCTTAGTGTTTCGTATCTGGTCGAGGTCGCGTTTGTCGGGTCTTTCGTATGTCATAAATTGTTGGCTCGTTAAAAGTTGATCGTATTTCGCTGGGAGCGGATTTAATATTTCAAATGTTCGGTTAACTTTTTACGAGTTTGTCCACGCCGTATACCTCGATCGCTTCGAGTCTCGACGGCATTGTACCCAGAAATCTTTCGGCCACGCGGCCGAACCGATCTGCGGCATCGGTAACGTAAAAATGATCGAGGTCATCGCAAAGTTCTCTTCGACCTCCGACAGCGTTGGGATTTGCAATGCTTTTTTCAATAAGCAGCAGTTCCACTTCCTCGGCCGTGGCCTCTCCCGAATCAATCAGTCTAACATCTTCCCCGACCGTTTGCTGAATAACATCTTTTAGGATGGGATAGTGAGTGCAGCCCAGAACGAGGGCGTCTGGTGCAAAATCCTTCATCTTTTTAAGGTATTTCGCGGCAATCGAAAACGTCTCAGGTTCCGCCGTCCACCCTTCTTCAGCCAAAGGCACGAATAGCGGACAGCCGGTCTGATAAACCTCAGCGGTGTCAGACGCCTTTCTGATGGCTTCGAAATAGGCGTTGCTGGCGATCGTCGCCTCTGTCGCGATGACGCCGATACGCGGTCTATGAACTCCTTTCGTGATCTGCACGGCTTTTCGCCCGCCGGGGCCGATGACACCGACGACATCGATACCGATCTTTTCCCGTATTTTCGGCAATGCCAGCGCCGATGCCGTGTTGCAGGCAACAACGAGCATCTTGATGCCGCGAGAAACTAGAAACTGAGAATTCTCAATCGCGTATCTTTCCACCGTCGCAAGTGATTTTGTCCCATACGGAACCCGGGCCGTGTCTCCGAGATAGATGAAATGCTCGTTCGGCAAACGATCGTGCAAAGCCTGATAGACCGTCAAGCCTCCAACGCCGGAGTCAAAGATGCCAATCGGTAAGCGTTCTTTGGGGGTCGATTCAGAAGTCATAAGTGCAAAAGCGAAGTTTAATTGCTTTTAAGAACAAACCAAAATCTGCAATCTAGATTCGAGAAATTAGATCGCGTAGAGTGAAATTGCCAACCCCTTTCTTAAAGGCTGTGGAAGATTCGTATTGCGAAACTAGCAAAAACTTTTAGGTTAACCGCGGACAAAATTGTACAACACGGTTTATCCAAGTAAGGCAAAATACCCCATTTGCGATCTCGAGAGTCCGACAAATAATACCAATCGTCCGGTTAACCTCACTTATATCAATAGTTAAATCTGAGGCGAGCAACGGCTTGTCAATTGCAATTGAGCAGTGCCAGCCGCGATCAAAAAAACGCGCGTTGACGAAAGGCGTTTTTTTGGTTTATCCCGAGATGCCGATCGCTCAGGCTCCAAAAATGTAAAACCTACCACTTGTTCCTTCCGGAGACCCAATGAAAAGATCACAACTTTTATTCCTAATTCTCGCGATCTGCCTCAATGGTACGATCACCGCACAGTCCGTCGGATCCTCTAAAGCCGACAAATTTAGACGGTCGGCAAATGCGATCCCCAATCGTTACATTGTATTGCTGAACGAAGCCCAACCAAACTTTTTTGGTGAAACTATCAATGTCGAAACAGAAAGTGCCAATTTGGCAAGAACGTACGGCGGCACAACGGATAAAATATTTGCCGCAGCCCTCAAAGGCTATTCGGTCGAAATGGCCGAGAGCGAGGCTTTAGCATTAAGCAACGACCCACTTGTTAAATACGTTGTCGAAGATGTCATGATGTCCGTAGCTTCGACACAAACAACAGCTCCGTGGGGCCTTGACCGTCTCGACCAGCAAAGCCTACCGTTGCAGGGAGATTACAACTATTACTCGTCGGGAACAGGCGTTAACGCATACGTTATCGACACGGGGATCCGTCGGACGCATACCGATTTCGGCGGACGAGTTCAGACCGGATATGATGCTGTTGGTGACGGACAGAATGGCAATGACTGCCATGGACATGGCACCCACGTCGCCGGTACGATCGGAAGTTCAACCTACGGCGTGGCAAAGAATGTGACGCTCTATCCGGTGCGTGTTCTCCAGTGTGACGGTTACGGCTCGGCCTCAGCCATTATTGCCGGAATCGATTGGGTAACCACGAACCATATAAGTCCAGCTGTTGCGAACGTTAGTCTTTCAGCTAACGCACCTTTCCAGCCGCTCAACGACGCGATAACCGCATCTGTTGCTTCAGGCGTAACGTTCGTTGTTGCAGCATCAAATAATGGTGCCGATGCGTGTAACTACTCCCCCGCCAGTACACCTGATGCAATAACGGTCGGAGCGACCGGTAGTACCGATCAGAGAGCCTCGTTTTCAAATTTCGGGCCTTGTGTAGATCTATTCGCACCCGGCGTGGTAATTACTTCGACGACGATCTCGAGCGACACGTCCTCGGGAATTTTAAGCGGAACGTCGATGGCATCACCCCATGTTGCCGGGGTTGCGGCTCTCTACCTCGAAACGCACCCGACTGCCTCACCTTTGGCGGTCACAAATGCGATCAAAAACGGAGCGACGCAGTCGGTCGTTACAAGTGCCGGAACCGGCTCACCGAACCTTTTACTTTTTTCATTAATTGATGGGAACTCCCAAACAATTACTGGTATTTCGCCAAACAGCGGCATCGCAACTGTAGGAACTGCAAAGACGATAGCGTGGACTAACGTCGGCGGTTTCACCAGCAACGTGACGATCGAACTTTCAAAGGACGGAGGAGTCACATTTCCAACTACGATCGCATCCAATGTGCCTAACACGGGCAGCTTCAACTGGACTGTTCCTGCGGAAGTTACAAGCACGGCCCGCCTCCGTGTTCGAGAGTTCGACGCTGCCGCACCCGCAGGGGCATCATCCGGAAATTTTGTTATCAGCTTCGCACCTACGGCCAGTTCCGTTCGGGTGTCGGGCAGAGTATCAGACGAAAATGGCAGGGGTATCGCACGAGCCCTCGTCACGATTAGAAATGCCGAAGGGCAGATAACAACGGTACGAACCGGTTCGTTTGGATATTTTGTTTTCGATAGCGTTCAGGCCGGAGAAAGCTACGTCGTGACACCGGTTCATAAACAATATCAATTTGCCCCTATGATAATTAACGTCCTCGATGAATTGGCTGAGGTCGATTTTATAGGAACAGAATAATTTCGATCGAAAAGTAAAAAAACTAAAGGGTCCAAATGGGCCCTTTAGTTTTTTAAGAATGGTGGAGGCGGTGGGAATCGAACCCACATCCAAAGGTTGCGACCAGTGAAATCTACACGTTTAGTACATTCACTTGATTTTCGCCGTCGGTGAGCAGATGAATGAACAAGACCTCACTGGCAGCTAACCCGGCTAACTTTAAGCTGCGTCCGCAGGTGGAGAACGCTTCCGAGCCCGAACTGAATTATGCCTTATCCGGTCGCATCAGGCTGACTTCCGGTAAGACACTTCTGGTTTAGAGTTAACTAAGCAGCAAGAGCTAATTCTTGATTAGCATTTGTGTTTTGTATAGTTTTTTTAACGAGCTAACCACACAAGCCCGACGTGCAT
>JAYSZT010000261.1:0-7691 GCA_043737915.1 Acidobacteriota bacterium | reverse complement strand
AACCCACAACGTCAATGATCGCGTCCATCGCCCCGACCTCGTGAAAATGAACCTTTTGAATATCGATCCCGTGAACTTTCCCCTCGGCTTCCGCGAGGCGTGTAAATATTTTGATGGAACGCCGCTTTACCGATTCCGCTAGGGTCGATCTCGTGATCATCTCTTCAATGTGGTGAAGGTGTCTGTGGATTCGTTGCTGCGGAACTTTTACATCCAAATGCGATCCGGAAATACCGGAACGATCAACCGTCGTGAAGACAAGTTCGAAATCAGCAATGTCGAGTTTCTGCAATTCGCTGATCAGTGCTTCGCGATCAACACCGAGAGCCACCAATCCACCGAGGATCATGTTCCCGCTCGCACCCGCAAAGCAATCGAAATACAGTGTTCGCATAAAGTTAAGATTCTAGCCGTTTTGCGTCAAAAAGGGAAAAATCTGCGATCGAACCCGCGTGAATAAGGCCTTCTTAAAATCTTCTTCGCACCTTCGCGAATTTGCGGCAATTCATCAAATGATGGAAATTGTACCCGCAAGGTCATAAAGATTTCGACGAACGAAGTAGGAAAAGACAGAACGAGCCTGATTTTGGTTATGACTTGCGTAGCGTCTATACTTAAATCTTTATTTTTCAGTTGTCTTACCATATGACCATCATCGAAATACAAGATATCTTACGGGAAGCTGTTCGTGCTGTAGCAAAAGAGGAGTTCGGCGTCGAACTTTCCTCAATTCCAGCGGAAACACCGCCAAAAACTGAGCTTGGCGATATTGCTTTTCCGATCGCCTTCGAACTTGCAAAACAGATCAAACTCTCCACAGGTGAGAAGAAAAATCCGCGTGAGATTGCGGAGATACTGAAGGCGAAGATCGAATCGTTTGACTTCGTTGGACATGTTGAGATCGCTGGGCCGGGTTATCTGAATGTATTTTTTGACAGAGCTAAATTTCTGATCGAAAACGCAGCCGTGAATCCACTTCCGTCGGCCGACGCTCACGGCGTTAAGGTTTGTGTCGAGCACACATCGGTCAACCCGAACAAATCTGCCCATATCGGGCATGTCCGCAATTCTGTTCTCGGCGACACCTTTCAACGCATTTTGAAAGCAACAGGCAAACGCGTCGAAGTTCAGAATTACATCGACAATACAGGCGTTCAGGTGGCAGATGTAGTTGTGGGTTTTATATATCTGGAGAATCGGGATCTGGCGTCGATAAAGTCTCTTGACGATGAATTAAAGGCAGAGGGAAAAACGTTCGACTACTATTGCTGGGACCTCTATGCCAAGGTCGGTGTCGAATATCAGACTAACGAAGGATTAAAAGAAAGGCGCGCCGAAGTTCTTCATTTGATCGAAGCCGGAGGCAACGACACGGCGGACCTGGCCGACTTCGTCGCAACGCGAAATGTCGAGTGCATTCTCGATACGATGGAGCGTTTATCGATCCGCTACGACCTTTTGCCGCGCGAATCTGAGATACTGCATCTTCATTTTTGGGATCGAGCTTTCGAACAAATGAAACTGCTCGGTGTCATTCGCCTCGAAACCGAAGGAAAGCAGGCCGGATGCTGGGTGATGCCTTTCGAGGAGCACGCGGGTAACGAAGACAACGAAACCGATAAGATTCTCGTCCGCTCGAACGGCACCGTAACGTACACCGGCAAAGACATCGCCTACCAGATGTGGAAACTGGGAATACTCGGTCTAGATTTTAACTACAAATATTTCCACAAATACGCGAATGGCGATGATGTTTGGATCACGACCGCACGAAGAACGGACACTCCTGTCCATTCTTCGAATTCACAGAATCTCACCAAAGGAACCGCCGATGCGGACAAGAGCGTCCGCACTCCGTCGTTCGGCGGCGGTGAAACTATATACAACGTGATCGATTCGCGCCAATCTTACCCGCAGGATATCGTCCGAAAAGGCGTCGCCGCGATCTCTCCGGAACGCGGTGAACAGGCGAGTATCCACCTCTCGTACGAAATGGTGGCTCTTTCCCCGGCAGCTGCCGAGGAGCTTGGATTCGCCCTCTCGGACGAGGACCGGAAGAAAACCTTCATCGAGATGAGCGGCCGCAAGGGCCTCGGCGTCAAGGCCGACGATCTCATCGACCGTCTCGAAACCAACGCACTTGCCGAAGTTGAGAAACGCCACGCCGATGCTAATATTGAAGAGAAAACCCTTATTGCTCATCAACTTGCGGTCGGTGCTTTAAGGTATTTTCTACAGAAATTTACGCGAAACACTGTGATCGTTTTCGACTTCAAAGAAGCACTTTCGTTCGAGGGTGAGACCGGCTGTTTTGTTCAATACAGCGCCGTTCGTGCAAATTCGATCTTCAGAAAACTCGCTGAAAAAGGCGAAAGTATCGACGAATGCCGAGCCTATATTTCGGATAGAGGTAAGACGCTTGATCTGCTCTCAACCGACGTCGGCACCGACATTTGGTCAATGGTCGTGCTCGCGGCACGGCTCGAAGAAACGGTCGAACAGGCCGCGAAACAGAACGAGCCGGCGATCCTTGCAAAATTCACATTCCAACTCGCCAAGGCGTTCAACCTTTTCTATCATAATCACAAGATCTTGATCGAACCTGACGACACCAAACGTGCTGTTTTGATCGTCACCGCCGATATCGCCCGCCGATCATTAACTGCAGCCCTACAAACGCTCGGCATCGAAGTTCCTGAGAAAATGTGATCGAGGAAGTTGGAAATTGCATTTCTGAAATATCAGTCTTATTATGAGATTTTTCGCACGCGAACTTATGAGAACTTTCCGTCGACATTCCGCACTAACGCTTTTAGTTTTTGCCGCCTTTTGTGTTTCATCGAGCGCTCAAATAACGAGTGTTTCGCAACTAACTGACGTCAAGAAAACTGATAAATATTACGCCGCTTTACAGTCTTTGGTCGAGAAATACGGCGTCGTGGCCGGGTTTCCCGACGGAACCTTTCGCGGCAACTCCCCGCTTACACGCGAACAGTTTGCCGCGTTACTAAATGCAAGTTTGGATCGTATTAACGAGGTCAGCGAAGCGTCATACGACGGTAAAGAAGCCGAGGCGGACGATCTTGGTATTATGGGACTGATCAATGCCCCCTACGATCCGAAGCAAACCAACGTCACATCGATGTCGCAGATCAAGGACGTGGGAGCGAGTGCCTGGTATTACAGCGCTTTGCAGTCGCTGGTCGAACGTTACGGGATCTGTCTTGCCGATACGGACAAGAATTTTCGTGCCGCGAACGCAGTTACGGAGAAGGAATATTACACGTGGATCGGCGCGATCTTCGACGGTAGGTTCAGCGGTACGCCGTCCGCAACTAAGGCGATAACGCGCGGCGATGCGATGATAATTTTTACTAACGCACTCGACTCAGCGCTTGAAAAGATCGACGCGAATACCGCCGCGAGGGCCGAAAAGGCCAAGTCTGCGATCATCAAAGCCTTGCCGTCGAAGGGAAAAGGCCAGATCGTTAAGGAATTCAATTTTTATTTACCCGGCAGCAGTTGCCCTGATCTTTCCGCCGCCGACCAAAACCTCAGGCTCTACGCCGCCGACGACAAATGGGGCGACTACCGCATCAAGAAAGGCGACATCGGCGACATACTTTACGAGACCAATAATACTTGTTCAAAAGGGGGCAAAATTGTGATGCTCCGGGTTGGAACGGCTATCGTCACGATGATGGCGGACGGGATCAAAAGGATCAAGTAACATTTTCACCTTGCACAATCACCGAACTGGTCACTAATAGAAGGCCGCGAGTATCTTCGGTGCGTATTGGTTGTTGACACGCTCCCGGCTTTTCGCTTTAATAGAATTAATGTTGAAGACACACTTACATACGTCAGTCGCAACCCCCAATTATCCTTGGTGGTGGGATAGCGTGGCGTTTAACGTGTCTTGAGCGAGGAATTCCTTCCAATTAAGATAATCGTTTACGCCGCTTGAGCCAGACGCTCAGGCGGCTTTTTTTTGAATACTTGGTAATAACGTCTAATGGATCAGCCTCAAAATAGTTTAGTAGTGCGAAAAGTCATTCCGGTCGTCACGACGATGCCGGCGGATCTGCTTACGCCACTATCCGTGTATCTAAAACTCTCGGCTAAAGCACCGAATTCTTTTCTGCTTGAATCCGTCGAAGGCGGACGGCATCTGGCTCGTTATTCTTTCATTGGTGCCGGTGCGAGCCGGGTAATAACGGGCGATTTGTTTGCAGAACTGAGGCAGCAGTTTCTCGAAAATTTTGCGGACGCCGACTCGTCCCTTCCGCCGTTCATCGGTGGTGCGATCGGCTATCTTGGTTTCGATTGTTGTGAATGGTTCGAACCGACTCTCGCGAGCGGCCGGAATAAGGACGCGGAAATGATGCTCTTTGACACGGTCGTCGCATTCGATCACGCCAAACAGATCGTCAACATAATTTCGCTCGTTTTCACTGACGAAACGGATGGTGAAGCACTAATTACCGGCAAGATCGAATCTGCCGAAGAAAAGAATCGTGACGTTCGGCTCAAACTCGACAACGAACCAATTGTGATCACTCACGATACGAGTTCACATCGGGAATCGACATCAAATTGGGAACGCGAGGCGTTTGAAAACGCGGTCGTCGAGATCAAAGAGTTGATCAACGCGGGTGAATGTTACCAGGCAGTTCTTTCACAATGTTTTTCACGGCCAACCGACGCGAACGCGGTCGCAATTTATCGGGCATTGAGGTCGTTAAATCCTTCGCCGTATATGTTTTTGCTCGATATGGGCGATAAACAGGTGATCGGTGCCTCGCCGGAGATGCTAGTCAGGTGCGAGGATCGCAAGCTTCAATACCGGCCGATCGCAGGCACCAGACACCGCGGCAAAACAACCTCCGAGGATGACGCTTTGGCCGAAGAAATGAAACTTGACGCCAAAGAGGTCGCCGAACATCTGATGCTGGTCGATCTGGGTCGTAACGACCTTGGACGCGTGGCTGAATTCGGAAGCGTTAAAGTCGATACATTGATGTCGGTCGAGAAATATTCTCACGTTCAGCATCTGGTTAGTGCCCTTTCAGCGAATCTAAGAAATGGCCTCGATCGGTTCGACGCTTTAGCTGCGTGTTTCCCTGCCGGAACCGTTTCGGGTGCTCCAAAGGTACGGGCGATCGAGGTGATCCGTAAACTGGAGCCGACCGCACGCGGCATCTACTCGGGCACGGTCGGATACTTCGACTACGCCGGAAATATGGATACATGCATCGCGATTCGCACGTTGGTTTTGGAAAAAGGCGTAGCCAAGATTCAGGCCGGTGCCGGGATCGTTGCGGATTCGGTGCCCTCGGCAGAATTTGACGAGACAGTAAATAAAGCAAAGGTTTTACAGCGAGCAGTGGATATCGCCGAGAGCGGCGTTTTGTAACGAGAATGAGCGAGGTACTTTCACATTACACAAACGAATTTCGCTCCGGGCGGGACGTCTCGCCGTACGACGCTGAAGCTGTTTTCAACGAACTGATCACAAGTTCGGATGTAGATGGATTAACGGAATTATTGTCTGCCTGGGCCACCAAAGGCACGACTGAAGACGAACTCTATCGCTTTGCAAAAATAATGCGTGGTCGGATGAAAACGCTCGTACACGGTTACGACGCGGTCACCGATATCGTCGGAACGGGCGGCAGCCGTGCAAAAACCTTCAACGTTTCGACCGCTGCGGCCTTCGTTATCGCAGGTGCCGGTATTCCGGTCGCGAAACACGGTAATCGAGCCGCGACTAGCAGTTCAGGTAGTGCCGACGTTCTATCACTGCTTGGCATCAACGTCGACGTCGAACCTACGGAGACTGAACGCCATCTCTCGGATCACGGAATCTGTTTTATGTTTGCCCCGCGATTTCATTCGCTTTCACCGACGCTTGCGGTCGCCCGACGAGGCCTGGCGAGCCCGACGATCTTTAACAACCTCGGTCCGTTATGCAATCCGGCGTCCGCCGCAAATCAAGTGATCGGCGTTTGGGACGATAAATTATTACGCAAAACTGCCCGCACATTGCAATTACTCGGGACAAGCCGTTCGTGGGTCGTCAACGGCGAAGGCGGGCTCGACGAGATCGGCCTCGGCACGACACGCGTTGCAGAGATCAATAACGGCAATATCAAAGAATTTAACGTGACCGCAGCTGATTTCGGATTGGATCGGTTCGACGGCGATCTACCGTCGAATTGCTCCGCGGAACAAAGTGCCGAAACCATAAAATTGATTCTCGGGAACGAACTAAAAGAACGCGACGCAGAACGACTGGTTCTGATCAACGCCGCTGCCGCGATATATGTATCCGGGCTTTCGGATTCATTGAGCGGAGCATACAAGATCGCCGAGGAAAGCGTTAGAAGTGGGGCGGCATCGACAAAATTTAGATCTCTGGTAGCAGAAAATCAATGAGCGAAACTTTTCTTGACAAAATAGTTGCGGTAAAACGTGAAAAGATCGAGCGGCAGCGGCTCGACGTCGATATCAGCAGACTGAGGTCCGCTGCCTACAAACGGCGTGCGGTGGCAGACTCTCATCGTCTGGTGGCGGCATTGGGCAGAGAAGACCGGACAAATATAATCGCTGAGATCAAGCGAGCTTCGCCATCCAAAGGAGTCATAAACGACAATATCGATGTCGCCGAACTCGCCCGGCAATACCGTGACGGCGGTGCTGCCGCAATATCGGTGCTCACGGAAGAAGATTTTTTCAAAGGTTCGCTCGACGATCTTTTGGCGGTTCGCGAAGCTGTCGATCTGCCGATCCTGCAAAAGGATTTTATCGTTGACGAACTCCAGGTTTTCGAGTCGGCCGCGGCCGGTGCGGATGTAATGCTTTTGATAATTGCCGCTCTCGACGAACCGGAATTGTCCGACCTTTACGACTTGATCACCGATGATCTCGAGATGGATGCGATCGTTGAGGTTCACACCCCGATCGAACTCGAGACTGCGGCGCGGATCGGAGCGAAAATAATCGGCGTCAATAATCGAAATTTACATTCGCTTGATGTATCGCTCGATTTTTCCCGCGAATTGATCACGTTTCGCCCGTCTGGTTCATTGATGATAGCCGAAAGCGGGATTTCGACGAGTGAAGAGATCGCTGAACTCAAAGCCCTCGGATTCGACGGATTTTTGATCGGTGAAACCCTGATGAGAACCGGCGATCCGGCGGCGTTGCTTGGAGACTGGGTCTGAACAAGCCGCACATCAGGTATAAAGATCAGACTCCTCGGGAACGCACCTGGACGATCCACTTTATCGCGATCGAAAAGTCGATCAAAGTAATCGTTCTACTCGTTGTCGCGGGCAGATTATTGACGCTTTTCAACCGCGATGTGCACGCGTGGGCCGAGGACCTTATCAACCGCCACGGGATCGACCTGACGAATCGATACGTCCATGATGCTCTCTAACGATTAGTCGGCGTCGGGAACAAACAACTAGTCGCTTTCGGAGTCATCGTAATTATTTATGCGGCGTTATTGTTCACCGAAGGCATCGGCCTCTGGCTCCAAAAACGCTGGGCAGAATACCTGACAGCATTTGCGACCGCGTTGTTTATTCCTATTGAACTGTATGAATTGTATGAACAATTCACTTGTGTACGGATCTCGATCCTTCTGTTGAACATTTTTGTAGTTTGGTATTTGGTGACGCGAT
>JAYSZT010000260.1:0-7695 GCA_043737915.1 Acidobacteriota bacterium | reverse complement strand
GTTGAACGCCGCGTGAAAGCCCGGCCTTCGCTGCGGCCTGTTCGCCAATAACTGGATGACGATGAAGATCAATGCGTTCTTCGGTAGTGAGGACCCGTCCCGATCGAATGTAATCGCGATTCATCTGCATTTCGCCGACGTTTCGCACCAGAGCGGCCTGCTGCAGAAAAAAGCGGTCGTGGGACTCGAAGTTAAACAGCAACCCGAGCGAATCGACGATGGCGGCAACATTCAGCGAATGGCCGTCCGGATATTCTTCAAACTCATCGGATCTAGATGATATCTGAATCAATTTATTTTCGAATTTTGGCTTTTCAGCGAGGATGCTATGCACAGCGATAGTTTAAGAGTTCGCAGATCAAAGTTCAATTGCCAAATGCCGATGCCGATGCCGATCATTTTAGTCTTTGCAGTAGCTCGTGTGCTTCGCGGTTGTCAGGGAATAATGCAAGCAATCGGTTCAATTCGCCCTCGGCTCGTTTCATAAGGTTCATTTGGATAAAAAACTCGACGAGAATAATGCGGTACTTTGGATTCTTCGAGTCGAGTTTGATGGCAGTTTGGATCTCTCCCTCAGCTTTGTGTCGATGTTTGGGATCGATCGTTAACGCCTTTCCGAAATATGCTCGATATTGAGCGACGTTTGGTGCAAAATGAGCCGCCCGGGCGAGGAATGGCAGCGACGCTTCATATTGGTCGTGCATCAACAGGTCGAATCCGTGCTCGAAGTTTTCACTTGCCTGCTTCAGTTGAATATCGACATTCTTTGGAGCCTCGCCGCTCGCCCTTTCCATTTCCTTATCGGCGATCTCTTTCCGCATCTTAAAGTCGTACGTTTCGCGGCTCTCGGCGTTTTTTAAAGTTTCGTGAGCCTTTGCGAGTTCGGTAAATGCGTGCTGAACGCGGGCGAGTATCCGGCTGTCCTGCTTGTGAAAGTGATCTGGGTGAAAGAGCTTCGCCAGCATGAAATAAGCGAGTTTAACTTCGCGGTATTCTGCCTTTGGGTCGACGCCGAGAACGTCGTAGTGCGTCGACGCATTCTCGACACGTCCCAAATATTCATCGAGCGTCACGGCAACGTCCAGATCACTTCTCTTCTCGCCCGGAGCCTGCTCTTTCGATTCGGTTGTATCTTGTGCAGGTTTGTCAGGTATGAAAATCTGCGCCTCGCGTTTCAATTCCAGCTTCGCACCAAGTAATTTTGCCACCGAGCTGTCAGTGAAGGCTGCCTTCCAGTCTTTGCGAATGACCATTCCGCCGAGCCAGAGTGTGTATAACGCCTTGAAGGCCTCGGATTCGCTTATTCCGGAACGAGCCGCTACATCGCTTACCCTAGTGTCGTGATCGCTTAATCCGGTAAGAACGTGCAGCTCTTCCGCAGCTAGATTTATTTTCTCGCCCAAGGATTCAGACCGCCGAAATGATTCATAGACGCTCCGAAAACGGCCGAGTACCGTTTCCATGCTCAGGCAGCGGGCGTATTCGGCGAGTATTTTTGAGGTATTCACCTCAAAAGCAAGGCCGTTCTTGACCCTTGCTAGAGAATCAAAACTCCAATCTCCAGAAGGCCAACCGAGAATTTCAATGACGATATTTTTGATCTGGTCAGCGAAAATCTGGTCGATCTCGGCCTTACTTAGAATATTGTTTTTTTGAAGGTAGGCCGTAAGTTCGAAATCACTTGAAAAATTAGGGATCGCAGCAAGGTCTTCCCGCGTCAGCCGATTGCGTCGAATAAGAATATCGAAGATCCGCGAAGCTCTGGCGTTTGACACTCCGAACGGCAGTCGTCCGTCCGTGAAATACAAGATGCATTTTTGCTCTTTGTTCGACAGTCGAAGACTGCCCGAGAGCTTCGCCTGCGAGATCTCGGTGACGAGTTCAGCGAACGGGTGGGTAAGAAAGTTGCCTTTTAAGTCGAGTTCCGTGTGCGCGGTCATCTTGGATACTAAACAGGAAAGAAGAAGCCAAGATAAGGATAGCAAATTTGCGAGGCAAAAGTTAAGAGTTAATTTTCGCGTTTTTAGATGCTTTTTGATAGCATTTGGTGAATTCGAAAAAGTCATTTATTTTCAATGGGAAATGAAATTGAGATCAGGGAATGCGTATCGCTCGAGCAACTCGCAGAGTGCGTCCAGCTGCAACGGGAAGTATTTGCTTTGCCGGACGTCGAACTCTCGCCGGTCAGGCATTTCGTCGTGACAAAGAATGCGGGCGGTTTCACTCTCGGTGCCTATGACGGTGACCGACTGGCCGGATTTGTTTTAAGCGTTCCCGCTGTTCTGCGTGGCGAACATGCTTTTTATTCGCATATGACTGGCGTTCGTCCTGACTACCAAAGCTTCGGCATCGGGGCGAAGCTAAAATGGGCTCAGCGAAAACGAGCACTTAGGGAAGGTGTGAAGTATATAAAATGGACTTTTGAGCCGGTGAAGGCGAGAAATGCATATTTTAATCTCGAAAAACTAGGAGCAACGGTCAACGAGTTTGAGATAAATTTTTACGGCACGGATTACGGGACCGCCCCGGAAACTGCCGGTAAGAAGATCGGCCTCGCCAGCGATCGTCTTTTTGCAGAGTGGGATCTCGAGAGTGAAAAGGTACGTGCACTCGCCGCCGGCGAAAATTACGTCACACAGGGTGAACCTGTTGCTGAGGTGATCATAATTAACGATTGGATAGCACTTGTCGAAGAAGATCCTGCCGCTGCGTTGGATCTTCAGATGCGTGTCAGACGTGACTTCGAGACAGCATTTGCCGAAGGTTTGGTCGGCCGTGCATTTCGCCGTGACGCTGATAATCCCGCATATTTGCTATATAAAACATAACGATGTCGATTTTTGAAATAGACCCGGACATTCGAAAGGCAAAAACTCTATCGTCGGATTTTTATACCGATGAGCGTTATTTTGAAATTTCGAAAGAGAAGATCTTTGCCCGAACGTGGCAGCTTCTGGGAAAATCCGACGAGGTTGACGTGCTTAAACCCGTGACGATCTTGCCGAGATTCCTCGATGAGCCAGTTCTGCTCGTAAAAACCGAAGGATCGCTAAAATGCCTATCAAACGTTTGTACGCATCGCGGTAAGATACTGGTTGAAGAGGCGTGCACGGCGAGCTTGATCCGGTGCGGTTATCACGGCCGGCGGTTTTCACTCGATGGCAGGTTCCTGTCGATGCCAGAATTTGAAGGCGTCGAGGGGTTTCCGTACGATAGCGACAATTTACGACAGTTGGCGTTCGCGGTGCGACAGGGATTTATGTTCGCATCGCTCGATCCGCTTGCTACGTTTGACGAGTTTGTAAGTGATGCCGCCGTGCGGTTCTCCGATGATAATTATGAAGCGGCGGGACTGCGTCTGACGGCAACGCGAGAATATGAGGTCAATGCACACTGGGCGTTGTATTGCGAAAATTATCTCGAAGGATTTCACATTCCATACGTTCATCATAGCCTCAATGAGGTAGTCGATTATGGAAGTTATACAACGGAGACGTTCCGGTACTCAAGTTTGCAGATAGGTTATGACGATGCGGGCAGCGTAGTGGCGAAGTATCTGTTTATATTCCCTAATTTGATGTTCAACTTCTATCCGTGGGGAATATCTGTGAACGTCGTTCGTCCGATCACGTCGGCCAAAACAGTGGTTGAATTCCTGACCTACGTCAGTGATGAAACATTGCTCGACAAAGGTGCCGGTGCCGATCTCCATACGGTCGAAATGGAAGACGAATCCGTTGTCGAAAGCGTGCAGAAGGGAATTCGCTCAAGGTTCTATTCGCGCGGCCGCTATTCGCCGACTCGGGAGCAGGGAACTCACCATTTTCATCGATTGATCGCGGAGTTTATGCATCAATAAATATATATTTGGAGAAATACTTCATGAAAAGGTCCATCTTACTTTTGAGTTTTGTTTTTCTTTTAGGCTTTGCTGCAGATGCTCAGACGGCAGATCAGTTTTTCAAGACGGGGCTCGTCCATTACGAGAAGAAAGAATACGACCAGGCGATCACCGCCTTTTCATCGGCGATCAATCTAAACCCGATGATGACGAACGCGTGGTTTAACCGTGGCCAGTCATATTTTTATAAAGGCAATTTTTCTGCAGCGATCATAGAATATTCTCAGGCGATAAAGATAAAGCCAGATCTTGTGGATGCCTATTTTCAGCGAGGTTTGGCCCAAAAGAACAACAAAAATTATGACGCTGCGATAGCTGACTATACTCAGGTATTGAGATTGGCCCCCGCAGACTCTCAGGCGTTTCACAATCGCGGGCTTGCCTATTTTGATAAGAGCATGTTTGATCAGGCGTTGGCTGATTATAATGAGGCGATCCGGATTGCCCCAAACTATACGAAAGCATTCTTAAATCGCGGGAATGCATATTTTAAGAAAAAGAATTTAACGATGGCGCTGGCCGACTATACCAAAGCCGCTACTCTTGATCCCAACATGATCGAGGCCAAGTTTAATCTCGGGCAAGCCAATTATTTTAGTGGAAATTATGATGCGGCCATAATATTTTACACCGAAGTATTGAAGGTTGATCCGACAAGGTCCGATGTGTATTTGCAGCGAGGAATGTCATACAGGAATAAAAAAAACATTGATGCAGCGATTGCCGATTACACGGCCGGGATAAAGCTCGACGCTAAGAAATCTGACCTTCTTCACAACCGGGGCCTTGCCTACTCTGATAAATTGCTCCTGGATCTGGCAATGACAGATTTTAACGAAGCTATACTCGTCAACCCGAAAGCGACGAAGACCTACCTCGCACGAGGAAACGCGCACTTTAGGTCAAAGAAACCGGATCTTGCGATCGCTGACTACACCGATGCGATCAAAATTGACCCGAATTATTTTGAGGCGTGGGATAATCGGGGTGTCGCTTATAACTCACAGTCCCAATTTGATCTCGCCATTGCGGATTACACACAGGCGATCAAGATCGCCCCAACAAACCCCAAAGCCTATAAGGACCGGAGCATCTCACATTACCAGAGGAAGAATTACGATCTATCGTTAACAGACCTCAACGACGTTATCCGCCTCGATCCAACGACCGCACAAAATTATGCAATGCGGGCCGAGGTTTACGAAAAGAAAGGACAAAAAGACCTGGCGATCGCCGATTACAAAACCGCTCAGAAACTCGATCCTGCGAATCCGTTCGCGAAAGCCGGTTTGGCTCGTTTAGGAGCGATCCAATAGGTAGCCAATTCTTTAATAATATATTGGCCGAACACGAGATGAAACAAATTGAAGAGGGCCTCGCCTTATCCTATCGTTATGAGCATTCCCGTTGAATCCGAACTTGCCACATCCGAGCAATTGAGGGACCTGCGATCTGAGATCAACCGGCATAGCGATCTCTATTACCAATCCGATGCGCCCGAGATCTCGGATTCTGAGTTCGACCAACTGCTTGAGCGTTTGAAAGCGATCGAGACTGAGCATCCTGAACTGATCACGCCTGACAGCCCGACGCAGCGGGTTGGCGGGAAGGCGACGAGTTTGAAGCCGTTCACGCACACCGTCGCGCTAATGTCGCTCGATAATTCGTACAATCTAGAAGATCTCAAGGCGTTTACCGAGCGGTGTGAGCGATTGGCTGAGGGAAGAAAGCTCGACTACGTTGCGGAGCTCAAGATCGACGGTCTAAGCGTATCTCTGCATTACGAGCATGGAATTTTGGTGACGGGGGCGACGCGCGGCGATGGTTCGCAGGGCGATGAGGTGACGCAGAATGTTAAAACAATTCATTCGATTCCACTGAAATTGAAGGCGGATGCACCGGCTCACGCCGAGGTTCGCGGCGAGGTATTTTTGTCTCGTTCACAGTTCGCGAAGATCAATGCCGAGCTTGAGATGCTTGGGGAAAAAACATTTGCAAATCCGCGAAATTGTGCGTCAGGAACGCTGCGGATGCTTGATTCGGCGGTTGTGGCTTCGCGGCGGCTCGATATGTTTCCGTATGATGCGTTTACGGGAAATGCAAAGATGTTTGCAACACACGCCGAGGTTTTCGAATGGTGCGGCCGAAATGGCTTCAACGTCAATCCGCATCGCCGGGTATGTGCTGATTTTGACGAACTGGCAGAGTTCATCGCCGAGATGGAAACGATCCGCGACGGGCTGGATTACGAGATCGATGGCGTTGTGGTCAAGGTGAATTCGACTGCGTTGCAGGACGAATTCGGAACAACGACCAAGGCACCGCGTTGGGCGATCGCATATAAGTATCCGGCACGGCAGACGACCACGCGTTTGCTCGGTATCGGAATTCAGGTCGGCCGAACCGGGGCGTTGACGCCGGTTGCTCACCTCGAGCCCACGCTACTCGCCGGCACGACCGTCGCGCGTGCGTCTCTCCATAACGAAGATGAGATCAAACGACTCGATCTACGGATCGGCGATTATGTAATGATCGAAAAAAGCGGCGAGATCATCCCGCAGGTCTTATCGGTCGTAACGGCGAAACGTGATGGCAGCGAAACGGAATTTGAGTTTCCGAGAGCTTGTCCGGTTTGCTCGTGGGAGGCGATCCGTCCCGAGGGTGAGGCGGTCAGGCGTTGTACAAATCCTGATTGCCCGGCAAAACTAAAGGCCCGCGTATTGTATTTCTCGTCGCGAAAGGCGATGGATATCGAAGGTCTCGGTGAGGTATTGGTTGAGACGCTGGTGGATAACGGTGCGGTAAAGGATGTTGCAGATCTCTATTTGCTGTCGGTTGACCAGATCGCTTCACTTGACCGAATGGCCGAAAAGTCCGGAACAAATCTGATCGAACAGATCACGGCAAGCAAAGATCGCGGATTGCAAAGAGTGCTTTATGGAATCGATATCCGGCACGTCGGCGAGCGTTACGCGAAAATCCTTGCTAAGCACTTTCGGTCGATCGACCGGCTCGCCGAGGCAAGCGTACAGGAGCTCGACAACATTCACGAGATAGGTTTGTCGGTTGCCGAAAGTGTGTACGATTGGTTTCGTGCCGGGCGAAATATCGATCTCGTCGAACGCCTTAGAGCCGCCGGCGTAAAACTCGAGGTCGACTCAGCCTCGACGTCGGTACTCGACGAACGTTTCACCGACAAAACCTTTGTCCTAACCGGCAAACTCGAGAGTTACACACGAGATGAGGCCGCCAAACTTATTGAAGATCGTGGTGGCCGCGTTTCATCGTCGGTCAGCAAAAAAACTGATTACGTCGTGGCCGGGAGCGATGCCGGGTCAAAGTTGACCAAGGCCGAGAGCCTCGGGTTATCAATTCTCGACGAATCGCAATTTAGCGAATTCCTTGCCTGACGAGCTAGATGCTAAACGTCGGCTTTCTTCTTCTGAGCTTCAGTTGCTGCCTTCGATTCACGCATTTCTAATACGACGCGTGAGAACCCGGCGTAAACGACCAGCATACTAACAAGAAGACCGACTGCAAAAATTATTAGATCATTCATCCAACTCTCCGTGTTGTCGTGCCGTAAAGGCCGAGTGAGAGAATGGATGGAACCCACAATCCGACGAAAATTGCGGCTTGGCGATTATCCGGACCCAACAGTCCGAACCAAATGCTTACGGAAAATACAAATGAAATAAACGCTGCGAGCAGCGTGATCTTGTCTGAACGATTCAAAGTCATAAGTCAAATAAACTCCTTCCAATACTAAATAAATCTTAACCTGTACTTTTACT
>JAYSZT010000259.1:0-51375 GCA_043737915.1 Acidobacteriota bacterium | reverse complement strand
CACAAAAAGCACCGACCGCTCAGGCGCGTGCGGCTTACGGGCAGGTGAAGGACCATGTTTACACGAACAGCGTTATAGGCCTTCGCATGCAGATCCCCACAGAAATGGAAGTCGACGAGCCCAGCTATGTCGATGTTGCTCTGGTACCGACTCAGGTTCCGGGCAGCATGTTCGCCGGCCAAACCCTGAATATAAATAGTCTTTTCAACGCACGCGCCTTCCCGGCGATGTTCGCGTGCACGGCCACAAAGCTTCCGCTGAAACTCCAGAAAAAAACCGGCGAAGAGATCCTGAATGACCGCTTATTCAAAGAACCGAGTGCTCCCGCGGCAAAAATTGAGACTCTGGGAACTAATACCCTGGCGTATGTTGACGGAAAGACCCGCTTCAACCTAAACCGGTCATACGCGATCGTTCGCAAAGGCTATTACATCAGCATTGTGATCGGGTACAAAGACAAGGGCGACCTTGATGCTATCCGCGAATATCTGGCCGCCGCCGACTTCGACTGGACGGGAAAATAACCATCAGATCTTGACCTCTTTATTGCCCACGGCGATCGAACCGATCTGGACGGAATCGGCGATCGCCGTTTTGACGTGCTCAGCATCATTCTCAGAAACAACCACGATCATCCCGATCCCCATGTTGAATGTGCGGAACATTTCTTTTTCGTCGACGTTGCCTAGCTTTTGCATCATTCCGAATATTGGAAGCTCGGGCCATGTGCCGCGGTTTATTTCTACGGAGACGCCTTCGGGCAGGATGCGCGGGATGTTTTCGAGGAAGCCGCCGCCGGTGATGTGGACAAGGCCTTTGATCAGCGGAGTAGGGACACCATTGTCCGTTCCTGAAACTTCATCCAAAAGCGGCCCGATCTGGGGTAGGAAGCTGGCGTGGGTTTCGAGCAGAGCTTCGCCGACTGTGGTGCCGAGTTCGTCGATGTAGGAATCGGGCGTGTAGCCACCGACCTCAAAGAATAGTTTTCGGGCGAGTGAGTAGCCGTTTGTCTGCAAACCAGTCGAGGGAATGCCGAGGACGACGTCGCCGGGTGTGATCGATTTGCCATCGATGACCTTTGGTTTATCGACGACGCCGACGATGAACCCGGCGAGATCGTATTCGCCGTCGGCGTACATTGATGGCATTTCCGCCGTTTCGCCGCCGAGCAGAACGCAGCCGTTTTCGCGGCAGGCACGGGCCATGCCTTCGACGACCGAGGCCGTGACATCCGGTTCGAGCTTTCCGGTCGCGAAATAATCGAGGAAAAACAGCGGACGTGCACCTTGGACCAAAATGTCGTTGACGCAGTGATTTACGAGATCTGCCCCGACGGTATTGTGAATGCCGGTGTCGAATGCCAGTTTCAGCTTCGTCCCGACGCCGTCCGCCGACGCGACCAATATCGGCTCCGCCATATTCGGAAACGCCCCGGCGAACATCCCGCCGAAACTACCGATCTCCGTCAGCGTTCGCTCGTTAAAAGTGCTGCGTGCGTATTCCCGGATCTTGGCGACCGCAAGATTTGCATTATCTATAGAAACGCCGGCATCGGCGTATGAAATAGGTTTTGTCACTGTCGTATAATCCCTTTCAAGAAAGTGCCACAACGTGCGGACCGCCTTGATTTATCAACTTCTTATCAAACGTATAAAGCTTGGTGCCGAATAATTTTGCTTCGACCGCGGCATAACAATCAACAAATGAAAGTCCCGGTTTCACCTCGAATAACTTTATTGCTTTCGGCAGTATATGGTTATTATGAGTGACTCCGTTTAACCTCAGAAACATCCGAAGCGACGCACAAATAAAAGGTCGATCGTACAATAGAGATTTTTCCAGAACAAAAACCGTTTCCGTAAACACCACATCCGAAACATAAACAGGAGAGTTTGCGATCAGTCGCCTCGCTTTGACGGTCTCGTCCGGGATGTCATTGAGCAGAAAGCGTAAGATGACATTCGTGTCGAGGCTATTCATTATTATATCCGGCTACCCAAGAGTCTGCTGCCGCCTTTCTTAGGTCTTCGCCCGTCAATGGTTTTCGTTTGGAATATTT
This sequence comes from Acidobacteriota bacterium, assembly GCA_043737915.1. Classification (GTDB taxonomy): domain Bacteria; phylum Acidobacteriota; class Blastocatellia; order Pyrinomonadales; family Pyrinomonadaceae; genus OLB17. The sequence continues at coordinate 49,316 of JAYSZT010000259.1, read as the reverse complement.
ACGTAACAGTTCGTCACGAAATTTCTCAAACTGTTCAATGGTCAACCCTGTTTCAAAAGAGACACGATTTGTTTCCTGATCCAGTTCGAGGTTGATCTCCTGACCCGTCTTTAACTTAAGCGCTCTTCTAATAGGTGCCGCTATCGTTATTGTTCCCTTACTCGTTAACTTAGTTGGGTATCTCATGTATTACATTTTACAAAACGTAATACATTTTGTCGATTTCTTTCGCTGCACGTTCGCGAAGTTTCCAGATCACGTTTGATATCGGGAAGGTCTAGGCCGGTGCGTGATAGGTACTTTGCAATATTCACGCTTTCACTATCTTCCACACAATACCTTTGACGCTCGCGCAGGTTGGGCCGCCGTCGCGGCCTACGCCTTCGAATTTAGTTTGCAGGATCATGCCAGCTTTTGAGACGACCGCTTGTATCTGTTCGCCCGTGATCGTCATTAGCGAGATCTTTGCACGGCGGCTCCAGATGGAATGTTGATTGGCATACGTGCCGGAATTGACGTAGATAAAGCGTGCGGCCTTAGGTCCCTGAGCATATTTACCGAGAAAGTTGGGCGTCGTCCCGGTGGTATCTACCGTCAGCTCGAGATCGAATACCAATTTTTCAGCAGAGCTGAGGCTTGGCGGTAAAAATTCGTCGCTTCCTCGCTGGACCATCATCGTCACTCCGGGCAATGGCCGATCTACGATTATTCTGACAGGAACGCTTTGCTTCATTTTGGCAAAAACGAAATTATATCGTTTTCCAGACCGAAACTCATTGACCAAACGCCTCTTTGCCGTTTAGCATTTTTAATAGGTTACATTTATGAGCTTTTCACTTACCGACCTCGGCAGCGAGAACTTTGAATTTACGGCGAACGTATGGAATTGGAAGGCGGCACTTGAGGTGATCAAGAGTCTCGACATAGTCGGCGAAGGGCAGGTGCGGCAGATGGCGTACACGGCGACCGGCGTGAAAATATCCATCGATGACGCCCACGATATCGGCCGCCGGATACAGAGCGAATGGCTGCCGAAACTCGCCCCTAACAAACGCGTTTTCGGCGACCTCAGCATCACCGACGAGCCGGACGATATGACGCTCCACCGCGACGGCGACGAGCAGTGGAAAAACTACAGCGCGAGCCACGATTGGCTAAAGGAATTTGCGGAGTTCTGTTTGAGGTCGAAAGGTTTTCAGATCTTCTAGGCAGAGCCAGCCCGTGCCCGACGGATTCGATTTTTTAATAACGTTGCGAACACACTCCCTACCAGTCGTGTTTCCGCCTTTATGGACTTCCTACAAGAGATCTTTAAACATCTATACGTTCAGATCGCCCTGCTGATCGTGTTTGCGACTTTGCACGGCTACGCCGGTGCGTGGCTCGCGGTGCGGATGCTTTTTCGGCCGCGTACCCCATTCAAATTGTTAGGCATCACGGTGTTTCCGCAGGGAATGATCCCGCGTCACCGCGATCGTCTGGCGAACGCGATCGGGAAAGCGGTCGGCGAGGAACTTGTTTCGCAGGACACGATCATTGAGCAGCTAACGGGCAATGATTTCCTGCGAAAAAAAATCCAGAACGTCGTCGATACGTACACAAGTGAGCTGCTTGCACAGGATTATCCGTCGCTGATCGAATCTCTGCCGAAGAATGTTCGAGAACCGGTACTCGACGCGATCGCGGGCTTGCAGAATAAACTTACCGATCACATTAAGGTCGTGCTCAAGAGCGAAGAGTCGCTCGCGGCGATCCGCGGTTTTGTCACGCGGCGGGTCGATGACGTGCTCGGCAAACGCGTTTCTGAGGTGGTCGATGACGAAGCATTTAAGCGGATCGTCGCCTTTCTCGATGACCGCGTCAGAGCCGGCGTCAGGGCAAAGGCGCTTGAGACGAATATTAGCGATTTCATCGGCCGGCGGATCGATGACCTCGTAAATTCTGAGACGCCGCTCGGCAATATGTTCACCGATGACGCCGTCGCTCTGCTCAAGGAAAAGGCGAACGAACAGATCACGCCGGCGATCAAGCAACTTGCCGACATCGCCTCAGCTGAAAAAACCCGCGACCAGATCAGTTCGCTGATAAAGCACGAAGTGCACGGTTATTATGAGAATCTCTCGTTTTTTAAGAAGATATTCGTCTCACGCGAAATGCTTCTGAACGAGGTCGACGATCTGGTAAATGACAGCCTGCCGAAACGGATCGAGGAGACGCTGAACGGCACTTACTTTGCTGAGGAGGCCCGGCATTTTATCGGTTCGAGTATCGATAATGCCTTGGCGAAACCGCTGCCCGTCGTCATCGGAGCGGTCGCACCCGAGCAACTCCTCCGGCTCAAAGAGCAGGTGACAAAAGCAGTTCTGGGCGTGCTGCATAGCGAAGAAACGATGGCCGGGATCACGAAATACGTTTCTGCATTACTCGAAAAACTGCGCCCGCACAGCATCGATGCGATCTTGCAAACGATCCATCCCGAATCCGAAGAAAAGTTGAAATCAATGCTCGCGAAAGGCCTTCTGGACATTCTCGGGCGCGACGAAACATCTAACATCATCAACGAAATGCTCGCCGCCCAGATCGACCGTCTTCTCTCAACTCCGATCGGGAAGATCAGTGATCATATCGACGAATCGAGGCTCAAGGCCGCGAGCGCTTCGCTGACCGATGCGATCATCGCGGCAGTTCACGCCAAGCTTCCCGATGCCGTCGCCGAGTTCGATGTGGCCGGCCTTGTGCGTGAAAAGATCCGCAACTATCCGCCCGAGAAACTAGAATCGCTCGTTATGTCCGTCGCCAAAGAACACCTTCGTACGATCGAACTGTTCGGTGCACTGTTCGGGTTTTTCATCGGAATACTTCAGGCAGTTCAGTTTTATATTTACGCTCGGTAGGACAAACAAAAAAAGGCAGGCCCGAGTGAGCCTGCCTTGAGATCGAAAAGCGATCTGTTTATCCCAAATTCAGAACATTACTGAGAAGAATGTTGACCAGATCGAGTCCGCCCGCTGAACCCTGACCAGCCTGACCACGTCCATTCAACGCGTCCTGATAACCAAGAGCGTAGCCCTCGCTGAGCAACCTGCGGTTCTCGCCGATCGTCGACGAACCTTGATCATACATACCGCCATCGGTCACATACGGATCGTTGTAATACTGATCGCCCGAGCCGTAGCCGCGTGCGAGATCACCTGCGGAAAGTCCCTGGAGATAACCCTGAGCCAGCACCTGACTCAATTCATTCGTGATGAATCCGCCCATGTCATTTCCGCCGCCAAACAGGCCGCCGATCGGCAGTGCTCCGAGCAATCCGCCATAATTCGAACCGCCGTCCCCGTAATTCTGTCCATATTGCGGCGAATAGTTACCATAATAAGGTGACTGACCGTAATTTACCGGCATTCCTGCTGAATATGGCTGATAATTATATGGCGAGTAGTTATCGTCATAGCCACGATTATTGCCGCCGCCGATACCGTTTAGCACCGCACCGATCAACGTCCGAAGCAAGGTTGATTTCCAACTCGTGCCGTTATTGTCGTAGTAATCGTTACCGTATCCATTCTGGTAATCATATGGATCGTAGCCGTAATAGTTCTGGTTGACATTTCGCTGATCTACGTTCGTTCGATACCCGTCGTAATACGGCACGTTATATGATCGGCCGTTCTCATAACTTGAGTAAGGATATCCCTGATCATAGGTTCTCGTCCGGCGATCTCTGGTCGGATAATCGTTGCGATAGATCTGCGGCTGGGTGCCCCACCACTGCGGCGTCGAGTACTGATCTCGGCTCTGATCTCTTCGATAATCGCGGTCGTCATCGCGGTCGTCATTGCGATTCCAGTCGCGTTCCAGCCTTTTTTCATATTTCTGCTGATTCTTAAGGGCTTTTCGCTCGTCATTGCGACGGTGAACCTCATCGCTGCGGATCTGTCCCGGCGGAACCCAACCGCCAGACGACGGGAACTGTCGCTGATCGTTACGATATTCATCCTGACGTCGATCGTCATCGCGCTTATTTTTTTTATTACCTTTGCCCTGTCCATTACCGCGATAATCGTCGTCGCGACGCTGATCGTAAACTACCTGCGGGATCTGACGCTGCTGATATACAGGCGGCTGATATACAGGCGGCTGATTTCTCGGTTGCTCGTATCTCGGCTGCTCAGAACGTCTATCGCCGCCGCGGTTTTCGCGATCCTCGCGATTGTTACGCTTTTCCTGTCCGCGATTCTGTTCACGTTCGTCGCCACCGCGATTGCCGCGGTTACCGCCGTTATTGCCGTTATTGCCGTTGTTGCCGCCGCGATTTTCGCCGCCCTTGCCATTTTTCTGGGCGTACGACGTATAGTTTGCACCCGCAAGTAGAGCGATGCTCAATAGCAATGCGGCCGGATTAAAAGATATTATTTTCTTGAACATATGACTTTCCCCCTTAGAAATTGTGCGAAAGTGATGGTTTTCGGTTTCACCCACGACATTGCAAAGCCCGTTCCATTGCCACTTTTCAACGAATTTGCGGCTCTCGACCCCCAAATAAGACCCAAATCGTGCAATAAGCGCCCATATCAGTCCTCAGAAATAGGAAAGGGCTACCTAATAACACCTGGATTGATCTAATACCCGGCCAAATTCTTTTTGAACTTTCACGGCGTAGGGTTCGTTTGGCATCTTCGGTTGATATTTTATTCGGATCTGTTTGGAGGGCATTATATGAAAAAGGTAGGTTTTCTAATATTCGGGGCCACGCTGGTGATCGGGCTCGTCGTTGCGAATATCTTTTCTTTCGGAAATGTTGGTAGTCTGGTCAAATTCTCGTTCGGCGGTGTCCAGGGTTCGGGCAATGTTATCCGCGAAAAGCGGGAACTAAAGGGTTTTGAAAGGGTCGAGGTCGGCGGCGGATTTCAGGTCGACATCGTCGCGGGGAACGAGTTCGGCGTTGAGGTCGAGGCTGATGATAATCTGATGACGCTCGTTACCACCGAAGTCTCCGGCAACACGCTTGAGATCGGACGCCAAAAAGGCTACTCGGCACGAAATCCGATCCGCATCCGCATCTCGGCACCTGATATCTCCAGTATCGAGACGTCCGGGGGTGCCGGCGTGACGATCATCGGTGTTAATAATTCGGATCTGAGCATCAGCTCGAGCGGTGGGTCGAAAGTAACCGCGTCCGGCAGAAGCGCAAAACTCAATGTAGAGATGAGTGGCGGGGCAAGGATCATGGCAAACGAACTCGCGACGGTCGATGCGAATATAGAAGGCAGCGGCGGCAGCTCGGTCGATGTACTCGTCAGCGGTGTACTACGCTCTGATATTTCCGGCGGAGCTCGCGTTACTTACAGCGGTGCACCGGCGAGCATCGCTACTAGCAAGTCAGGCGGTGCACGAGTCGTGCAAAAATGATCGATTCAAATCACGTTTCAAAATTGGCTGTCCGGCAACTGAGTTACCGGACGGCCAAATTTATGTCTCGACCGCCTTGGTTTTGACTCCGGCCAACCGCCCGGAGGAATCGATACCGACAATATAGATATCTACTCGGATCGTACCGACACGGAAAACCTGCAGATCCGTAAGATCTCTCATCAGCTCTTCTTTTAACCTCAAAAATCTGCCCGCCCGATCTATCTCTGCGTCACCAAACCATTCCTTAATTGTCGTCAGCCGCTCAAAGAAAACTGCCGGATCGACCGTTTCGATCTTATCGTCGGCGGCGGCTCCCGTTTGTTTCCTTATCTCCGCGGCCGTCACCTCTGAGGCGGCAGTTCCCACGAACAGTAGTATGTCAGCGTCCGTTTCGCTAATGTAAATGAGGCCGCGTGCCGCATCTGCGAAGGCGTTCGTTTTCAGTTTCGTATCGGGTGAAATTTTTTTATTTTTTTTGGTCATTTTTTGGTCAAAATCAGCGCAAAAATGTATCAAAAACTTAACGCTGATTGATACTAAATGCAAGGCAAGTTCTTGTTAAAAAAGGATGTTAAATCCGTGTGAATACCTCCAAAAAAACCTGTGGATTTCTGTTTGCGCGTGCTCCTTATTCGTGTTAGTCTGTTATCCGTTTTCAAGCTTACAATCTATGTAAAGTATTGATACTAAACGAGTTAATCCTTTACTTTAGGTTTTCGCCAGTCTTTCCATTTCACTGTGGAAAAGCTTGTGAATAATGTGCTTGCCGACCTCACTTATATCGGTTGAAGTTACTATAAATCAAAGGCTTATCAGCCCCAAACGGGTTGTGAACTGACGTGTTTTTGTGCATTAAATTTTGGTCTGGGAGTCTCCACCTCTTAGACACGGTATTCGGAGTGCGATCTTGGATCTAATTTTATCAAAACCAACTGTTTGGAACGACGTGATGGAGCTTATCGGCGAGCGTCTGAGCAAGCAAATATTCGATACGTGGTTTCGCCCGCTGACCTTTGTCGGCGTTGACGATACTGCCAAGACTGTAACCGTCGCGGCTGCCGATGTGACCAGAGAATGGGTTTGTCGGTACTATTCCGAGATCATCGGCCAGACGCTGATCGACGCCGGACTGCCCGGATACTCACTTGAGTGGCAGATAGAGGAGACTCCTGCCGAGAATTTTGAAGAGGACACCGAGCTCTTCTTCGAGACGAAGCCGCGCACCTCATTTTCGACACCCGGCGTAATCAACTATGCGGACGTCGAGGGTGTCGATACATCACTCAATCCAAAATACACGTTTGAGAAATTCGTCGTCGGTTCGAGTAACCAATTTGCTCACGCCGCTGCTCTCGGTGCGTCTGAAATGCCGGGCACGACCTACAATCCGTTATTCATATACGGCGGTGTCGGCCTCGGCAAAACTCATCTTATGCACGCGATCGGCCATTCGATCAAGGCCCGCAACAGTCACTTAAAAGTTGCCTACATCACCAGCGAGAAATTTATGAATGAGCTTATCAACGCGATCCGCTTTGATAAGACTCCGGCATTTCGCGACAAATACCGATCGATCGACGTTCTATTGATGGACGACATTCAGTTCATGGCGGGTAAGGACCGCACGCAAGAGGAATTTTTTCATACATTTAATACGCTGCATAATAACCAGAAGCAGATCGTTATCTCCAGCGATTGCATGCCGCGTGAGATACCTACGCTGCAGGAGCGTCTGCATTCGCGTTTCGAATGGGGACTGATCGCCGATATCGAGCCGCCTGATCTTGAGACCAAGGTCGCCATTCTCAAACGAAAGGCCGATCTCGACGGTATCGAGCTCGACAATGACATCGCGATGTACATCGCCGGGAAGATCAAGAGCAACGTCCGAGAGCTTGAAGGGTCGCTCGTGCGTCTGGTGGCCATCGCTTCGCTCAAGAACATGCCTCTGTCTAAGCTGCTCGCCCAAGAAGCGATGAAAAACATCATCGACGCCGAGCATCCGGCCGGAATGACGATGGAGCGGATCGCCAGAGCTGTCGCCTCGCATTACAAGATGACGGTCGAGGAGATGAAGTCTAAGAGCAACTCACGTTCGATCGCTGTACCGCGTCAGGTGGCGATGTATCTGTGCAAGCGTCTAACCCGACACAGCTTTCCGGAGATCGGCCGCGAGTTCGGCGGCAAGCATCACACGACCGTTATGCACTCGGTCGACAAGATAAATTCGTTGATGACGGACGACCGTGTTTTCCACAGGGCGATCAGCGAGCTAATAGATAATCTTTGCAACTAGTTAACAAAGATTTAACACTTTTTCGGATGTTTAAGTTTCCACAGTAGGACGATTGCCGATAACTCGGTAAGTTGTTTGTTTACAGATATTTGAAGAAGTTTTATCCACTTTTCCGCAAACGCTTTCCAGTCGTGCCTGTGGAGAATGGTGGATAAAAAGGTTGACAGTAGGTTATCCACTGTTACAAAAGTTTTCCACATATTATCCACAACGCATTGTGGACGGAAAAACGTAGGTTTTATAAGCACTTATACCGTTTTTACACATATCCACAGGCACTATTACTACTACTAGATCTATATCTAATCTATTTAGTTCTTAGTGATAGTAAAAGCCGGAGCGGTTATGAAGTCAGATGGAGAGTGATAGCAGTCGGAACTTGATTGACCTATAATTATCGTGTGCCAGAGAAAAGGTGACATAAGTTGAGTTAACCTCGGAACAGCTTCCAAAACTGTTCACGCATCCAACTTATGTCTCCATTCGGCGTCCAAACCCGAAGCTTTGGCACACCTTAAATTGTAGCCTTTTCCAGGCAATATTTGAATCTGTGGTAGATTGGTCGAGAATCTTAACGAATCGATTGATTTGAGAAATTGACCTAAGCGACGTAGTCGGGAGCATTATTTTATGGAATTCAAGATCAAACAAAGCATTTTAAAAGAAGAATTGGGCTTTATACAGGGCGTGGTCGAACGTAAGACGACGATCCCGGTGCTGGCAAATATTCTGATCGAGTCGATCGGTGAGCACGAGATCCGCATCGTCGGTACGGATCTTGACGTGACGATCCGCTGCGACGCTGAGGCCGATATCGTCAAATCAGGCTCGATGTGTATTCAGGCTCGCAAGCTGTTTGATATCGTTCGAAACCTCGATGGTTCGGACGTTCACTTCAAGAAAGAAGATAACGAGTGGGTGACGATGAAATCGGGCAGGGCGAATTTTCGCCTTGCCGGTGTCAGCCGCGAACAGTTCCCCGAGATCCCTTCGTTCAAGAGCACGCCGATGAAACTGCCGGCCGCGGTGTTCAATTATTTTATTCAAAACACGGCGTTCGCGATCACGAACGAAGTTTCGCGGTTTACGCTCTCCGGTGCAAAGTTTATCGTCGGCGACGGCACGGCTAAGATGATCACCACCGACGGCCACCGACTCGCCTACATCGAGAAAGCACTGACCTCCGGCGACTCGACAGATGCGATCGACACGCTGATCCCGAAAAAAGCTCTCCTCGAGCTCGCTAAAGTCTCGCGCGACACGTCGAGCGATATTAGCTTTGGCGAAGATCCGAATCACCTTTATTTTGAGATGGAAGGCCGCCTTTTGATCAGCCGCAAGCTGTCGGGTACGTTTCCTAATTACGAAATGGTCATGCCCAAGGACAATGACAAGGCAGCTATATTCGATCTCGACGAGATGCGAGCGGCGGTCCGCCGCGTCAGCCTGATGGCGGACGAACGAAACCGCTCGATCCGTGTCACGGTCCGCGAAGGCGAGATCGAACTAAGTGCAAAATCCAGCGAAGAGGGCGAAGGCATCGAGGCCGTTCAGGCTGAGTACTCGGGCGAGGAGTTTCAGCTTGGATTCAACTGGCAGTATCTGCTCGAGTTCCTGAACAACGCCGGTTCGCTCCATAATTCGAATGACTCATCGATGTCGTCGTCGGCATCGCTCACCGAGATCAACCCCGACGAACCGACCATCGGTACCAGAGCCGACGCCGTCTCAGGAGCCGCGACCGCCCCGGCCAAAGACTCCGGCCGAGCTCCGCTCCGCATCGCCTTTGAATTCAAAGACGCAAACGCCCAAACTCAAATGTCCATCCACGGCGACTCGACCTACGACTACAAATACATCGTAATGCCGCTGCGGATATGATCGAAAAGGCTGGGTACGGAAAATAAAAAATTTTTCACCATAGAGGACACAGAGAGCACATAGGTATCGGAATCGTTTGAACAAAATTCAAACTCCGTGTCCTCTGTGCTCTCTGTGGTAAATCTCTTATTCTTAGGTCCGATTACATTTCTTCCATTACAGCCAAGAAATTTCCGGCTGGGTCTTTGAACCAGGCGATGGTTGGGCCGTGGCCTTTTTGGGTTGGTCGGCAGATGCCTTTTTCGTCGGTTCCCATTGGGCCGTCGTAGTGTTCGAAGGTGACGCCTTTGGCGGTCAGAGCGTCGACGGCTTCGTCGATGTTTGCGACCGGGAAATTGAGGATCGTGAATGTGGCGGGCACATGGTCCGCTTTTGGATACGCGAAAACGGTGCCGCCGCCGGCTAGGGTAATGCTGAGGCCGATGGACATCGCATCGACATCGAGGCCGAGCGTTTCGCCGTAAAAAGTTGTCGCGGCGGCCAGATCGTTGATCGAGAAGCTGCTAAATGCGTTTGATTCTTTAAACATAATTTATCCTATCCCGTTATCCTATCCCGAGGTTTTCTCGAGATCAACCGAAATGTTTCGCCATTTGCCCTGCAAAAATATCATGACACTTAAAATGCATCGCGTCGCGTGGCCGGCGAGGATCGCGAGCCAGATATGGATCGTCTCGAGCTGGCCGAATTCTTTGATCAGAAAACAAATACCGAGCGGGATGACGACTTGGGAGACGATCGAAATGTAAAGCGGGCTTTTGGTGTCGCCGCTTCCCTGCAATCCGCCGGTGTAGGTCAATGCGACGGAGACGAACAGGCCAGAAAAAGCGAGCACGTGCAAGAGTTGGACTCCGATCGCGACCGCCTCAGCATCCTTCATCCCGAAGATCGCGAGTAACTGCATTGGGAAAAAGAAAAAGAAAAAACCGAGAAACGCCGAACCGATCAGTCCGAATTTTGCAGCCGTATTGACCGCCGCGAAAGCGCGATCAGGTTGCCCGGCTCCGAGATTTTGCCCGGCGACCGCCGCCGCTGCTCCCATAAGGCCGACCGATGTCCAAGTGATAAGCGAGAAAAGCTGGGTGTACGAAACGGCGAACGCTGCTTGAGCGGCGGCACTTTGGGCGAGGCCGCCGATGAACGAGAGCATCAGAACGCCGCCGATATTCATCGCGATCCCTTGAATGCCGGTCGGCAGACCAAATTTGAACAGCGAGCGGATCACTTTCCAATCCGGCCTCCAACCTTCGCCACGCGGAAAGCCGACGACCCACGAACCGCTCCACATCTTATAGATAGCAAAAAGTCCGACGCTGCCGGTCGCTATGCTCGTCCCGATCGCGGCCCCAGCCGTCCCAAAAGCCGGGATCGGACCTAAACCGCTGATAAAGACGATATTCAGCACGAGATTCAAGATCGTCATAGCGATGCCGAGCATCATCGGTGTTTTCGCATCGCCCGCGGAGCGAAGTGCACCGCTGGTCATAAAAAATATGAGCAGGCCGAAGCTGAAAACGAATGTGATCCGCAAAAACGGCAACGCCTCGGCCTTGACGCCCGCGTCAGAACTGACAAAATCGAGCAGATACGGTGCCGCAAAATAACCGATCGGTGCCATGATGCCGACGGCGATGAATGCCGCAGTGAGGAATGCCTGGTAGACGGTGCGGTTTACCTTTTCTTCGTCGTGTGCGCCCGCGAAACGGGCAACGAGAACGCTCATTCCGGTGAACAACGACGAAATGAACACGATCACGACCAGAAATATTTGAAAGCTGATACCGATCGCCGCATTCGCCTTGAAACCGACGAGATTCCCGACCAGGACGTGATCGACGATGCCCTGCATTCCGGCGATGATATTTGTTAGCATCGTCGGCCAGGCGATCTTCCAGACGGCGCTCGAGAGCGGCCCTTCAACGATCGACCGGTCGAACTTTCCCTTTTTTGGAGCCTCAGATTCGGCTGCGATATCATCGACCGTTTCTTCGTTGGCTAGTGTGGTGCTTTCGGACATTTAGCGTGCAGTCTCAGGTTACAGATTACAATATTCCTGCCAAAACCGAACTGAATTTATCGTTTAGCATTCCGAAAAGTGCTCGTGAGGTGCAAAATCGGTCGCTGACATTTGATGTTCCTATTATCGCTACACTCGCGGTTTCGATGTTTGGCGATAAAGAGTGTATGAACCGGCCACCAGGACGAGAGCGATGACCGGAAATATCGCGACACTCAGCGGATCACCGACCGACACGTGCGAATAGAACGCTTCGACCAGGTCGAATACCAGTCCGGCGTACGCCCATTCCTTTAACGCCGGGAACTTTGGAAAAACGATCGCTATCGAGCCAAGTATTTTTGCCACGCCGATGAACGGCAACAGGTACTCCGGGTAACCGAGATGTTTGAAAAAAGCCACCGCCTCGGGCATTCGCAGAATGTCCGGAATTCCCGACAACGCCATAAATCCCGCAGCCAAAAGCGTAACGATCCAGTATGCGACTTTCACAATTTAGAATTTACGGATAGGGACAAGGGCTCGCAATCGCGGTTCGCGAAGGTACAAACCCAACCAAACCAGAGCTCCGACAACGACCGGAATGAAAAACGGTTCACTGATACGGACGTGGGCGGCAGTCGCTCCGCCGAGATAGGCGGTCAGGAGAATTGCCCCAAATATAGATGTGCGCGGTATTAAGTACAAAGCGGTGCACGCGAGCTCAACGATTCCGAGTATGACCATCTGATCCATTCGCCAGCCGAGCGGCGTAACGTTTGCCTCCATTCCTTCTGGTTTTAAAAACTTGCCCGATGCACTGAACAAAAGCAGGAGCACCGTTAGAGCTGATAGGACGTAGCTTCCCCACAGGAGGCCTTTTGAGACACGTGCGGTGTTCGAATTTGGATCCATTATTTTTTCTCTTTTAACGCGCGATATTGTCTTGGAACTTTATATTATTTTCAGTTTGATTCCAAGTTCTCCGCCGCTGCGGAACTAGTTAAAACTGCTGTGCAAAATTACCTGGTCGGGTGATAGAACCGAAGCGTTGCCTCTCGCACAAATTTATAATATATACTAGCGGGTATGAAGCAATGCCCGTCATGCAGGACGACATACACGGACGTCACACTTTCTTTTTGTCTCGCCGACGGAACGCCGCTCATTGATGTGCCCGAGGAATCGACCGTCGCCCGGTCCGGCCGCGGCGAACCGATGCGGGTCGAGATCGGGCAGGAAACCGCGAGACCGATATTCATTCCGAATCCAACACCGCCGGCCCAGACCGGTTCGAATACGATGAAGATCGTATTCGTCGCCGGTTTACTAGGTGCGATGATGCTAATCGGTGTGATCGGTGCCGGAGCCCTGATCTATTACAATCGGGACACGCGGACCGCCCGGGTCGAAAATACAAACATCAACGGAGCGAAACCAACCCGATCAACCGAACCGCAGGCCGAGCCACCGTCAGACCAGACAAATTCATTGCGAGATCAGATCGCAAATCTCGAAAAACGTTTGAACGAACAGAAGAAAGGAACCTCCGGTGCGAATGTCCAATCACCGATACCGCCAGCTAATCCGTCGACGATGACGACCGTTGCGAAGGCAAATTCGCCGGGCGACGGGTTTCTCGCGTTAAGATCGCTGCCAAATAGTGAGGCCGGCGAAAGAATTACGAAGATACCGCATGGTGCGACAGTCATGGTCGGAGCCTGCGGCCCGGTCATCAGGCCGATCCGGCGAAGCGGTCGGTGGTGTCAGGCTAGTTACAACGGGCAAACCGGCTGGGTTTTCGACTCATTTCTAACGTATTGATCTCACTTAAAAAGAAAAAGGACGGTCTTTTTTGTAAGACCGTCCTCGGTAGGTTTGCTTGGTAGGTATAATAGACAGGATATATGAATTCGCCTCAGTTACGGTCGAAGCGACACCGACGGGGGATAATAAAACGTCCCCAATGTTTTGAAGTTTGACGTGTCAAACTTTTTTCGTGCACCACAACTGGTGCAGGCACGATAAGAAACTTTTTTATTCGTGAACGGGCGGCTCATCTCTTTGTGCCAGCAACCGAATAGCGATGTCAAAATGCCGACCTTTTTTCCAAAGGTTTGCGGCGTAACATCTATTAAACGCTCACTGACTGAATTTTGTTCCAAAATACTTTGCATAACTTAAAAACTTTTCACTGCGTCAACGTTTTGCAGCTTTCTCCACTTATAAGAACGGACAAATGAAAAGCTTTTGCACTGTTTAAGATGAAATGTTTTTCAAAAAGGTTTACAAATTTTTTTGATCGACCTCAAACTTTCTCTTCATCATACAATTCGCTAGAATCCAATAAAGAGATTCAGGAGTAGAAAAAAATGAAATTTGGTATCCGGCTCGTGATTTTGATCGCCTTGTGCGGTTCTTTTGGGGTTTCGGCGTTTGCTTGGGACGAAACGGGTCACAAGATCACGGCCTACATCGCGTGGCAGCGGATGACGCCAGAGGTTAGAGAGAAAGTCATTAAGATCTTACTCTCAGCACCCGAAGATTCGCAGATCGGTACATTCTACTTGCCGTACGGCTCTCGCTCGGTCGAGGCTCGAAAGCGTGAGTTCTTTATGCTGATGGCGACCTGGCCGGATATCGTCCGGGATAAAGCGTTCGACACACGGTTCAAAAAATATCATCAGGGCAACTGGCACTACGCCGACACGTTTTGGCGGTGGAAAGACGGAAAGGCCGAGATGGTCACCGATGTCGAGTCGAGCGGAATGGCGTTCAAAAAGCTGACCGAGTTTAGCGAGCTCATTCGCGGCTCGGCGACTGACGCTGAAAAGGCAGTCGCAATTGCCTGGCTCGAGCATCTCATCGGCGATCTCCACCAACCGCTGCACACGTCGGGCAAGGTATCCGACTCAAATCCGAAAGGCGATCAGGGCGGTAATCTATTTCTGCTGACTCCAAAAGGCACTCCGCGGGCGGAGCAGAAGAATCTGCACTCATATTGGGACGGTATCGCCGGCATCAATATTCCAAATGCAAAAGATCAGTGCGACGCCGATTACGTTGATCCGATCGCGATTCAAATAATGACCGCATTTCCTTACGAAAAATTGAAGAATCGCCTCAGCGGCGGGAAATATGATCTGTGGGTCAAGGAAAGTTTTGATATTGCGATAAGCGAAGTCTACAAAGACGTAACGTTTTTCCAGACGCCGTCGGATAATTATAAGAAGAAAGCCTTTGAGATCTCGCAGGAGCGAATGGCTCTCGCCGGTTACCGAATGGGCGACATGTTTAACGACGTATTCGCCGGAGCTATCGCTACCGGTCCAGGGACGGCGGTCGTTGCTCAGGCAAACGCGACTGCGTGCAAGATCATCCGTAAGGTGATGTATCCGGTGACGAAGACCAGCTCCATCAAGCAGACGCTTGAGATATCATTGCTCGACCTATGCCCGACACAGGTCGCCGCAAGGCCGATGTATATGTTCATGGTCGACGGTAATCCGTTGATGAAGGAATACGATGTCGTGCGGACCTTCAAAAATGAGGCTGAGGCACGGAAATATGCGGCCGAGAATAAGATCACGGACGTGAGCCTAAATTAACACGAATATTCGGCTCCCGATGACTGCATACGAAACACTCCAATATTTTAGCGACCGACAATCGTCTATCATTGACTCGATCCGCGAGATCGTCGACATTGAGTCGCCTTCGCACGACGCGACGCGAAGCCGTGAGGTGTTCGATTGGGTCGAGCGAGAGGCACGCTCGACGGGTGTCGATATCGCGATCGAGCGAGTAAAGGTCGCCGATGGTGACCACATCGTGATCAAGGCATTTCCGGGCGCCGGCAAACACACGCTACTGCTCGGCCACACCGATACTGTTCATCCGGTCGGCACTGCTCTTCACAATCCGACGCGGATCGAGGGCGATAAGTTTTTTGGGTGCGGTATTTTCGATATGAAGGCGAATGTCGTGCTGATGTTCGAGGCGTTGCGGTACTTTGCCACCGCCGGAACGCAACCCTCGACACCGATAACGATCCTGCTCTCCTGTGACGAAGAGGTCGGCAGCCACTCGGGCCGCGAATTTGTCGAACGTGAATCGCGAAACGCAACTCGCTGCTTGGTATTTGAGCCGTCGCAAAACGGCGCGGTCAAAACAGGCCGGAAAGGCACGGGAATGTTTATTTTGCGCTCGCACGGTATCCCCGCTCACGCCGGACTCGAGCCCGAGAAAGGTGCCAATGCGATCGCCGAACTTGCGAGACAGATCGAGCATATTCACGCTATCGCGAAACCCGAAATCGGCACAACCGTCAACGTCTGCACAATGCACGGCGGCACAACATCGAACGTCATTCCCGAACACGCTCAGTGCGAGATCGACGTGCGCTTCAGCTCAATGGCCGAGGCAGAACGGGTCGAGGCAATGCTGAGAAGTCTTAGTTCTACCGACGAACGCGTTTCGCTGGAACTGCTCGGAGCGATAAATCGCCCGCCACTCGAACGTAATCCGGACGTCGTCGCTCTATACGAAAAGGCTCGCGACCTGGCATCCAAATTCGGCTACGAACTAGGCGAAACGCAGGTCGGCGGCGCATCAGATGGTAATTTTGTGGCGGCACTCGGCGTTCCGGTTTTGGATGGGTTGGGGATCGCGGGTTCGGGGGCTCATACATTGGGTGAGTATGTTTGGGTGAGTGATATTGCGAGAAGGGCGACGTTGGTGACGTTACTCATAATGTCTAAGTAGGGAATCTATGATCGATATGAGAAGACGGTTCAAATTTTTGTCGTTGCTATTTATCCTACTGTTTGCTGCCCCTGTCTTTTTTCAGAACACGGACAAAAAACGAGCAAGAGACTTGGGAATTCCTTTCAATGGAACACCCGGTAAATTCAATTCGATAACCGATGTGCCCGGCGTCGAAGTCGGTTACTCGACGTTGATAAGAGGGATTGGCAAATGGAAGGTCGGCGAAGGTCCGGTCAGAACGGGAGTGACAGTCGTTTTACCCAAAGGGAAAACGACCGACCCTTACAACGCGGGTTATTTTATTTTTAACGGCGAAGGGGAGATGACAGGAATTCCTTACCTTCACGATTACGGTACCACGCGCGGACCTATTGGCATCACAAACACCAACAGCGTCGGGGTCGTAAGAGACGCTATCGGCGAGTGGCGATATAAGAAATTTGGTTCAAAGAGTCCGATGGATTTCTCCTTTGGCCTGCCGATCGTTGGGGAAACCTGGGATGGTGGCCTAAATGATATAAATGGCTTTCACGTGAAGAAGGAACATGTCTTTGAAGCGATCAACAGCGCGGCGAGCGGAAAAACGGCCGAAGGCAGCGTTGGCGGCGGAACTGGCATGATGTGCTATTGGTTTAAGGGCGGTACCGGAACTTCCTCGCGATCATTCAAAATCGGTGCAAAGGAATATACGGTCGGTGTGCTCGTTCAAGCGAACTTCGGCAGGCGGGAAGATCTGGTCATCGCCGGCGTACCGGTCGGAAAAGAGATCACTGATCTTGAACCCATTGAGGCATCTGCACAGGACGGATCGATCATTATTATTATTGGCACTGATGCCCCCTTATCTGGTTCGCAATTAAGCTTGGTTGCCAAACGAGCAACCCTAGGATTTGGCCGCACCGGCACGATAGGAAACAGTGCTTCCGGCGACATATTTCTTGCATTTGCAACTAAAAATGCTGAATTCGATACGACGAGAAAAATAATAACGGTTGAGTCATTATTCAAATCAAGTCTGGACCCGGTTTTTCGTGCTACCGTCGAAGCGACTGAAGAGGCGATCGTAAACGCTCTTGTCGCCGGCGAGGATATGGAGGGAGTCAATGGAAACAAGGTCTTTGGCATTCCTCACAGCCGGCTACGAGATGTTTTGAAGAAATACAATCGATTACTATTTTAGAAGTATCATATTTTTGCTGGAAACGGAGGAGCAACTTGTACGGTGATGGGCGCGGTCTTAAAAACCGTTGTGAGGGCGCGAGAGCGTGCTCAAGTGGGTTCGACCCATGCCTATGCTTGTAAACGCAGATGAAAGAATGGATCGCACTTAATATGACGCCGGGTGTGGGGCCGCGGGCGGCGACTAAGCTTTTGGAGCGGTTTGGTTCGGCTGATGCCATTTTTCACGGGCGGCGAACTGAGTTCGAATCGCTGCGGCTCAAGCCGGATACGATCGAAAGCCTGTTGAAGCGTGAGTTTCACGAGAAGGCCGAGACGGAGCTTGAACGGGTAAAGGCGATCGGTGGTGATGTTTTGATACTTGATGACGGCAGTTATCCGGCGCTTTTGCGTGAGATCGACGATCCGCCGCCGGTGCTGTACGTGAAGGGCGACTGGCAGGCGTGTTTCGATCAACCCGGGATTGGTGTTATCGGTTCGCGGCAGTGTTCGACGTATGGTGAGAACGCGTCCGAAATGCTCGCCCGCGATCTGGCTTCGCGTGGGCTGACAGTTGTTTCGGGGCTCGCCCGCGGGATCGACACGGCGGCACATCGCGGAGCTATCAGCGGACATGGCCGAACGATCGGCGTTATCGGCACCGGACTTGATACTGTCTATCCGAAAGAAAACAGGCGGTTGGTCGATGAGATCCTCGAGTCGGGCGGATGTTTGGTTTCGCAGTTCCCGCTCGGGACGCCGCCGCTGCGTGATAATTTTCCTTATCGTAACCGGATCATCAGCGGTTTGAGCTTGGGCGTTTTGATCGTCGAGGCGTCGGAACGAAGCGGTTCGTTGATCACGGCGAGGTTAGCAATGGAGCAAAACCGCGAAGTGATGGCCGTTCCCGGCAATATCACATCAGGCAACTCGTTCGGCACTAATTACCTAATTAAGAGCGGAGCGAAACTCGTGCAACAGTGGCAGGACGTCGTATCTGAGCTACCGAGCGAAATCTCAGCCGCGATCCTGCCGCCAAAGATCGAAAAGCAAAAAGCGTGGAACGCCTCGCCCCAACCCGAACTCATCCCGGCCGACATGAACGCCAACGAACGCAAGATCTGGGAGCAACTCAAACCGGACGACGTGACGCACATCGACACTTTGCTCGAGCTCACCGGCCTCTCATTCGGCGAATTAAACACGGCACTCGTCGCCCTCGACATCCGCGATCTGATCCGAGTTCTACCGGGAAAAAACTACGCCCGGCGAATCTAAAATGAAAACAAGATCTCGAAATATACTTTTAGTTTTAGTTCATCGGGATGGAACGGGCCAACCTCTATATTTTTGAACCAAGCGGTATTCTCGTCTATCACGAACTGTTGGGAGAAGACGCCGAAACCATGGCAGTGTTGCCGTCGCCGGACGGAGAAGAGCAACTTCTTGTTGGTGGAAAAGATACGATTTGGAGATATGCCGCAAATTGAATATGCTCTGAGCGCGAATTGACAGGCTTGCGAGCAAGGTGTTAGTAATCAGAACGTCAGCACAAATTTTGTGGCTGACGTATTTTTTTCGCAATGTTGAAACAGATCGGTAAAAGCTGAGTAATTGTCGAATCGCCGACGAAGGTGAAGGCTACAAATTATTACCCGGCTTTGAGTATCTAGTAAGTCAGACACCGCGGACAATTTTCGGGCACATATTATATATAGATAGATAGATATCGATCACTTCATAAGAGCTTACTAAATACCACACTGAATATGTCAAAAAACCTGTTGATAGTTGAGAGCCCGGCAAAAGCAAAGACGATCGAGAAGATACTTGGGAAAGATTTTCAGGTGAATAGTTGTTACGGCCATATCCGCGATCTTGAAAAGGCGGGGATGGGTATCGATATCGAAAATGATTTTCTGCCCAGTTACATCGTTCCAGAAGAAAAGCGAAAGGTCGTCAATGAGCTGAAGTCTCTGGCAAAAAAATCGGACGAAGTGTGGCTGGCGACTGACGAAGACCGTGAGGGCGAAGCGATAAGCTGGCACCTGTGCGAAGTGCTGGGACTTGACCCGATAACGACCAAACGGATCGTGTTTCACGAGATCACCAAACCAGCGATCGAGGCGGCGGTAAAGAATCCACGCACGGTGAATATGAACCTGGTGATGGCGCAGCAGGCACGTCGGGTTTTGGATCGCATCGTTGGTTTCGAATTAAGCCCGGTGCTTTGGCGTAAGATCAGCACGAGCAATAAAAACCTGAGTGCCGGCCGTGTGCAGAGTGTCTCAGTACGTCTGATCGCCGATCGCGAACGCGAGATCAATGCTTTTCAACAGGTCGGCCACTTTAAGATCGAAGGTTTATTTATTGCCGATGATATAAGCGGAAAGCCTGTTACCTTCAAAGCCGAAGGGAGAAAACAGGACAGTGCCAACGGTGCCGAAGCGTTCTTAAAGGGATGCATCGGCGCAAACTATAAAGTTACCGACGTTAAGGTGAAACCCGGTAAACGAACTCCTGCTCCGCCATTTACTACCTCAACGTTGCAACAGGAGGCATCAAGAAAACTGGGCTACGGCGTCGCAAAAACGATGCAGATCGCGCAGAGGCTTTACGAAAACGGGCATATCACCTATATGCGAACGGATAGCGTAAGCCTGGGCGCGACAGCTCTCGCCGACATTACGGCCACGGTGAGTAGCCTTTACGGCGAAAGATACCAACAATTCCGCAAGTTCAAAAATAAGAACGAATCTGCACAGGAAGCGCACGAAGCTATTCGGCCGACTTACACGAGTGTCACGTCGGTTAATGATGAGGATTGGCAGAAACTGTACGAACTCATCTGGAAACGAACGATGGCATCTCAAATGGCCGATGCTGAGTTGGAAAAAACCACGGTAAATATAGAGATCTCTACGAATAAGGAAGAGTTAACGGCGTCGGGCGAGGTGTTGAAATTCGATGGATTTCTGAAAGTTTACCGCGAAGGCAAAGACGAGGACGAACCTGAAGAATCTGCCGAAGGGCTGTTGCCGCCGATGACCGCCGGGCAGGCATTGCCGCTGGCCGAACTCCGCGCAACGGAACGGTTCAGCCGTGCGCAACCGAGATACACCGAAGCGTCGCTGGTGAAAAAATTAGAAGAGCTCGGCATCGGCCGCCCGTCGACCTACGCGCCGACAATTTCTACGATCCAGAAAAGAGAATATGTCGAAAAACGAGATAAAGACGGCAAGCTGAGGGCTTTTCGCGTATTGGTCTTAAAAGATGATGTCATCAGCAAGCGAGAAGAGTCTGAAAACACAGGTGCGGAGAAAGCAAAACTGTTTCCGACGGATCTAGGGCTCGTAGTTACGGATTTTTTGAAAGAGCATTTTGACGACATCATGGATTACGGCTTCACGGCCAAGATCGAGGGAGAGTTCGATGAGGTCGCAAACGGCAAGTTGAAGTGGACTGAAATGCTCGATGAGTTTTACGGTCCGTTCAAAAAAGTTGTCGATAATACCATCGAAAATGCCGAGCGCGCCAAGGGCGAGAGGATATTGGGCAACGACCCGGAAAGCGGCAAACCGGTGGTCGCCCGCATGGCTCGCTATGGCCCGATCATACAGATCGGCAGCGTCTCGGAAGAGGAAAAACCGCGATTCGCAAAGGTGCCGACCGGACAGAGCATTGAAACGATAACCTTTGAGGAAGCCTTGACCCTGTTCAAATTGCAGGATGCGATGGGCAGTTACGACGGTAAGGAATTGTCTGTCAGCATTGGGCGCTTCGGGCCATATGTAAAATGGGGCGACGAATTCGTCTCCATTCCCCGCGGCACGGACCTCGCGACGGTCGACGAGGAAAAGGCGATCGAATTTATAAAGGCTAAATTGGAGGCGGACGCTCCGGTTGGTGAGTACGACAGTAAGCCGATCCAAAAAGGAACGGGACGCTTCGGGCCTTTTATCAAATGGGACGGTTTATTCATCAACGTTCCCCGCCGCTATGAGCTTGCAACCTTGACCCAAGCCGAGATGAACGAACTGATCGAAGCAAAGGTCAGCAAAGAAGCGAATCGATACATCCAACGCTTTGAGGATGAGAAGATATCGGTCGAAAATGCCCGTTGGGGGCCGGTCATCAAATTCGGCAAAAAAATAATTTCGATGCCAAGAAAAGCCGATGGAACTCGGTCAACGGCCGACGATGCAGCAGCTTTATCGCTCGAACAGATCAAAAAACTTATCGAAGCCGAAGTGCCGGAAGCGTTCACAAAAAACAAGAAGGCCGTCGCTAAAAAAGCACCTTCCAAGAGAACTGCGAAAAGAATCGGTAGATGATGGCAGCGTCAGGTATTGCCAAAACAACGACTCTGATTATAAACTAACATTCGATAACACGGATTTAACATCGGAAAACATAGCGGAAGAACGATTTTCCGTTCGAGCGGCGAGAATGAACGAAAACCTGCAGTTTCTACAAGCATTTCTAAAAAACCCGGGCAAGGTCGGTGCGATCGCGCCGAGTTCACCTGAGCTCGCGGCCGAAATGCTGCAGGGAATCGAACCTGACGATCACAACATAGTTTACGAACTCGGTGTCGGAACCGGAGCGATAACAAAATACTTGCAGGAAATAATTCCGAGCAAGCGTTCATACCTCGGCCTCGAGCTCGATGCGGAACTCGTCAAAACACTTACCGAAAAATTCGACGATCTGAATATCGTCTGCGGCAGTGCGGCCGACGCGTATGCTATTCATCAGGAATCAGGCCTCGGTAAGGTGCGATATGTTGTCTGCTGTTTGCCGTTCGTGTCGCTGCCTAAAGAGGTAAGCGACAAGGTTCTCAATCAGATCGAAAAATTTATGGATGAGGGCTGCGAACTGCGCATATTTCAATACGCCCACGGATATTATCTCCCGCCGGCGATCCGGCTCCGCGAATTTCTTCGCCGTCGCTACGGCAAATCAAAACGCAGTCCGCTAGTTCTTAAGAATGTTCCGCCCGCTTTCACGTTGACCTGGTCGACTGTTTAGATGAATGACCTGAAAAATTCAGCTCTGTCCGCATTCGTCGCAACAGCAAAACCGACCGCTGCCCGCGATTTCTACGAAAACACATTAGGCTTGAAGTTTGTATCCGATGAAGATCACGCACTGGCGGGGCAAGGGTTGCCTGGTTCAAGGACACGGACGGAAATTTACTCTCACTCGATCAATACTGAAACCTTTGTGCTTAATTTAAGGTATAAACATATCTAGTCAAACAGATTCAATTCGTTTTCAGGAGATATAAACAATGTTACGACGCAAGACAGCAGGCGTATTACTACTTTTCGCACTTCTACTTCCGACCGCATCGTTCGCCCAGACGACCGCAGTTTACACCGCACCAAAAGCCGACATCGACAAGATCAAGGACGAAGGGATGAACCGCTCGCAGGTCATGCAACACCTTAGTTATCTGACGGATGTAATCGGGCCTCGGCTCACCGCTTCGCCGGCGTTGCTCCGGGCTAATGAGTGGACACGCGATACGATGACGAAATGGGGAATGCAGAATGCAAAGCTCGAACAGTGGGGTCCATTCGGCCGTGGCTGGGTGCTAAATGGATTTACTGCTCAGGTCACCTCGCCGCATACGATACCGCTGATCGCTTATCCGAAAGCGTGGGCACCCGGAACGAAGGGCGTCTTAAATGCTGACATTGTTTATCTCGACGCCAAGGATGACGCGGCCCTCGAAGCATTCAAAGGAAAGCTGAAGGGCAAGATCGTGATGCTCTCCGAAATTCGCCCGATCAAGGCCGATTTTACCGGCATCGGTAGACGGTACACGGACGAAGACCTTTCGAAAATGGCCGCAGCTCCTGATCCGGCAACGATCGTGCGGCCCATCGGGCCTGGTCCGGCAGCGAATCCGGAATTCGCCGCCCGCCGTGCCGCTCAAATGTTTGCGGTAAAACGAACGATCTTTGCCGTCAACGAGGGAGCAGCGATGCTGCTCGATAACAGCCGAAACGGAGCCGACGGAACGATCTTTGTCCAGCAGGCAACGGTTGCTCAGGAGACACCGGCAGTTCCCGATCCGAACTTCAAACGGCTGATACCTTATATGAAGGAAGGCGAGGCCAAAATGCTGCCTCAGGTCACAGTCGCGACCGAACATTACAACCGAATGGTTCGCATGATCCAGCAGGGCGAAAAGCTAAAAGCATCTATAAATGTCGAGGCTCAGTATATTGACGGCGACGGAATGGTAAACAATACTCTCGCTGAGATACCGGGAACGGATCCGAAACTGAAAGACGAGGTTGTGATGCTCGGCGGTCATATGGATTCCTGGCATGGCGGAACCGGAGCAACGGATAACGCCGCCGGAGTTTCGGTAGCGATGGAGGCCGCACGCATTTTGATCGCGTCGGGGCTCAAACCTCGCCGAACGATCCGCGTCGCTTTGTGGACCGGCGAGGAACAAGGATTGTTTGGATCACGAGCGTATGTCAAACAGCATTTCGGCGAGATGAAAGGAGCCCAGACCAACTTTGGCCCGGCTGACCCTAATGCTCCGAAACCTGAACTGATGAAGGGAGCTGATTACGAAAAGCTTTCTGCGTATTACAATCTCGACAACGGAACCGGCAAGATCCGCGGAGTCTATATGCAGGGTAATGCGGGCGTCAAGCCGTATTTCGAAGCGTGGCTCGCGCCGTTCGCTGACCTTGGTGCAAAGACCTTAACTATGTCGAACACCGGCGGCACGGACCATTTAGCGTTCGACGCGGTCGGTCTGCCGGGTTTTCAGTTCATCCAGGACGAGATCGAGTACGACACCCTGACGCACCACTCAAATCAGGACGTCTACGACCGCATCCAGGCCGACGATATGAAACAGGCAGCCACGATCATGGCCGCATTTGTTTATCAGACGGCAATGATGGACGAGAGAATGCCGCGAAAGCCGGTTCGATAGTCGATCGATCAACACGGAAAAGCCCTCGCCACTTTCGGCGAGGGCTTTTCATTTGCAAACCTGATCAAAAGGAATTACCTTTTCGTTAAATCAAAATGTTCAGTTTGGGTTTGGTTGAGACGAAGGGTACGATTTAGACCGAAAAAGGTTTTGTGAGGCATTCGAAAATATGACTAATATTCAATATCAACGCGGTGCTATCGATGCAGGCGGTTGCGTTAGCAATGGCTGGAATTTGGTAAGCCAGAATTACTGGGTCTTTTTTGGGATGACAACCCTGCTGATAGTAAGCAGCTTTATAATCTCGTGCATTCCCTACGTTCCGATACTGTTTCAGATATTTGTCGTCCCAGCTGTTTCCGTGGGAATATACTACGCCTTGCTGCGGTCAATGCGGGGCGAAAGCGTGGAATTCGGCATGATGTTCAAGGGATTCGAGAGGTACGTCCCGGCGATGGTGGTCGGAGCGATCAGCTCATTGCCACAGATCGCCTTTACAATCCTGAGCGTTGTACTGGATCTGGGAAGTGTCGCATCCAAGGTTATACAGCAGCGAATGGGTCGGGGCGGCGGGTCTAATTTCGCTGCGGCCGACGATGCCGCACCATTGATCGCGGGCGGTCTTGTTTTACTTTTCTTAGTAATTTTTGCGGTCTATATTGTTATCAGTCTCGCCTGGGGAATCACATTCTTTTTCGCCCTGCCGATCTTGTCTGAGCATGATGTTAGTCCGATCGAGGCGATCAAGCTAAGTGCGAAAGCAGGTTGGAGCAATCCCGGAGGATTGTTTCTACTCTTCATTTTGGAAGGGCTTATTTCCATCGCCGGCTTCCTCGCTCTATGCATAGGACTCCTTTTCGTGATCCCTATCGTCTTCGCCGCAAGCGCGTTCGCATATCGGCAGGTGTTCCCGCTGATCGAGAGCAACCTCAACTTCACGCCGCCACCGCCGAACTCCTACGGCAGCAATTTCGGCAGCGGAATGTAGATTTCTAGAAAGAGAGGAACTTAAGAATGAGAAATTCGATCTCAGTTTTTCTTGCCACAGCTATCTTGGTCGTCGTAGCCCTCGGATGTTCAAAATTGGCTTTGCCGGGAAAGGTCAACATTTTCGAAGGCGACAACGCGCTTAAGGCTGCCGCCAAGATAAAAGAGGTAGCAGGTTCGGACAAGGTCAGAGTTATCCGGGCAGAGATACGAAAAGAGAAAATGGTATTGACCGTCCAGTCACCGACAAATCCTAAAAATATCGATAGTTATACATATCGCGATGGAACCGTAACCGGCCCGGTACCCGAAAAGGCTTTCAGCTTTGGCGATCGCGAGATGACGGCCGACAAATACATTTCGACTGAGATCAGTGAGATCGGCTTCGCAGCAATTCCCGAAACAATAAAACAGGCAATAACTGATTCTAAGGTCGAGAACGGTGACGTAGATCTCATATCGATGGAACCAGATCTGCCGAAAGGCGGCACCCTTGGCGACACTCCACTTGTCTTCATGTGGCGTATATTCGTCGAAGGACCTAGGGGGCGAAAGAGTTTATGGGCCGATAAAGCCGGCAAACTCAACGGAAGAGCCAGCTGAGACTGATTTGAGTGAAAATTTCATAAGGAGCTCTTCTGAGGGCGGATCGACATTATCAGGCGTTATCGCTTCAAAGCCGTGAGACTTAAAAGTTTCACGGCTTTGCCCTTTTTTGGTGGATCGGTGACGAGATGGCGGCGAGGTTGAATGATATTAACGGCTTGTTTCGCGAGCGGCGTTATTGGATTGAATTTTTATTACGCGCCAGTTATCGTTGAGTTCGTATAGAGCTATGGACAGACGAACTTTCTTACGTGACCTCGCATATTTTTCAGGTGGACTTGCGATCGCTTGTTCCTCGCTTGGCAATCGGGCGATGGCCCTCGCCGACGCACCCACCGGCACGGTGCACCGTGCATATGGATTCGGCGATATCGTCCCAACGGCTGCGAAGAATACAGGTGAGACATTTATCTCATTACCAAAGGGTTTTGAATACAATGTCATCGGCCGCGTAAATGGCCTGATGTCCGACGGACGCCCGACGCCGGGAGCTCATGACGGAATGTGGACCTTTAAGGTAAAAGATCAACTTCGAATCGTCCGGAATCACGAGGTCAGCAACGGGCAGGTTCCGAAAGAGGGTTCAGCGATCGGCAGCGGGAATCATTACGACGAAACGGCGGGCGGCGGTACGACGACGATCGTCATTGATAATAGAACAAATACGATCGTGCGTGATTTCGTCAGTCTATCTGGCACGTTGATCAATTGTGCAGGCGGGCCGACACCGTGGGGCAGTTGGATCACCTGCGAGGAAACAACGCTCGGGCCGACTATTCGAACGAACTCGCGGGGCGTAAAATCTGGAGGCTATCCGAAGCCTCATGGTTATTGTTTCGAGGTTCCGGCCTCGGCCGACAGTGCCGTGACACCTGTTCCGCTGAAAGCAATGGGGCGTTTCGTTCACGAGGCGGTGTCGTTTGATAGGAAGGGATCTGTTTACCTGACCGAGGATAATAATCCCGGTGGGTTTTACCGATTTATTCCTAAAAAGAAGAATCGACTACACGAAGGCGGAACCTTGCAGATGCTATCGATCGAACAGAAGCCTGAGTTTGATACGCGTTCGGGCCAGACGATAGGTGCAAAATATGAAGCAGCTTGGGTCACAATAGACGATCCGGATCCGGCTGAGGCGGACGTCGATCCGTTGTCGGTATTCAAACAGGGCAAGGCTAAGGGCGGGGCAACTTTTAGTCGCCTCGAGGGATGTTGTGCGGACAAGAAAGGCCGGATCTACTTTACGTCCACAAGCGGCGGGGATCAAAAAGCCGGACAGATCTGGCAATACGAGCCGACAAAACGCGACTCTGGCATCTTGACGCTGGTTTACGAGTCGGCGAATAGAGACATACTTTTTATGCCGGACAACATTTGCCTGCGGCCCAAGAGCGACCTTTTATTTCTCTGTGAAGATGGCGATTATCCGGGATTGGAATCGAAAAACTTTTTAAGAATACTCGACCCTGCGGGTAGAATGGCGGATTTTGCGCGCAACGTGAGCCTAGAATCTCCGCGTAGCGAATTTGCCGGCTCAACATTTTCGCCTGACGGCAAGACGCTCTTTGTTAACCTACAGGGTGCGGGCGTTACGTTTGCGATATGGGGCGATTGGGGCAAGTTTAAGGCGTGAGCCGGATTTGATAAACTATAGTTCAAATGGAACTAGCAGTAGAGAAATACAAAGTCGCAAACGAACCCTATTATTTACCGGTCAAAGACGAGGTCGAGCTGTTCGAAGCGGCGTACGCGGCGAAGTTGCCGACGATGTTAAAGGGCCCGACGGGCTGCGGCAAGACGCGGTTTGTCGAATACATGGCGCATCGGCTTAACCGTCCGCTCATCACCGTTGCCTGTCACGAAGACCTTTCATCGACCGATCTCGTCGGACGTTTCTTGCTCGAGGGCGATGAGACCGTTTGGCACGATGGGCCGCTGACGACCGCGGTGCGCTCTGGTGCGATCTGCTATCTCGACGAGGTCGTCGAGGCTCGCAAAGATACCGTCGTCATCATCCACCCGCTGACCGATGACCGCCGCCGCCTGCCGATCGAGAAACGCGGCACCGTGATCGAGGCTCCGCCGGAATTCATGCTCGTCGTCTCGTACAATCCAGGCTATCAGTCGATATTAAAAGATCTGAAGCAATCGACGCGGCAGCGTTTTGTGGCGATGGAATTTGACTATCCTCAGCCGGAGGCCGAGGCCGAGATCGTCGCTAAAGAAGGCGGCATCGAACTCGAGATTGCCGCTGATCTCGTCAAGATCGGCCAAAAGGTGCGCAACCTCCGCGGCCACGGCCTCGAAGAAGGCGTCTCAACCCGACTCCTCATCTACGCCGCCCAAATGATCGCCCAAGGCATCTCCCCCATCGCCGCCGCCGAAGTCGCCATCTGCTCCCCCATAACCGACGACCGCGAACTGCAGCGAAGTATCCGAGAGATAGTCACAACGATCATTTGACGCTCCGAGTATGCAATTTCAACGAGACGAGTTAATCAGACAGCTTATACAACACGGTTGGCGTATTGCGAGCGAAGAAGAAAACCTCGAATGGTGGGCGGACGAGATATGGCTTCTGGAATCGGTGTGGTCGCCAGTCGGTTGCCAAGCATACGTTACATTCCTCGTTGATCCACAATTTGATGGCGTACGAAAGAAGGGTGAAGAGGTGTGGGCGGTTATGGCCTCGCCGTCAAAACCAATCAATCGAATAAACAATGAAGATGAATCAACCTTAAGCTTGGGACAAGGTTGGCAAAAGCGTTTAACCGAATTTATTGACTATCTAACCGCCTTACGCCAGCGGCTGGTGATTCAATGAAGGGAGTAACAGGATGAAAACAACCAAAAAGACCGCCCTCATTCTAACGTTGCTAATTTCCGCCGCCACGCAGGCGTTTGGACAAACCTACGCTTTACCTCGTGAGTTGCCCCTCGACCGAGTTGTTCGACAGCACTTTCGCGAGTATTTTGGCCGCAGCAACCGTTATCCGGCGTTGATACCTGAGGCGTTCTACCCCATCGGCTGGTCAAAAGACGGCAAGTTTGCCTATTACTCGGAACCGGTCGACGAGGCCTGCGGCTGCTACTTCGCGTACCTGGCGATCACGGATCTGCGCACTGACAAGGTCATTTGGGATTTTAAGTACGATCAGAGCGACGACGCTGATCCAGCGACCGGCAAGATGTTTGGCTCAGCGGATATGAAAGCACTTTGGAAGAAGAATCAAAAGCTCTTCTCCGAAAAGCTCTCCGAAAACGGCATCGTGGCGTCACGCTCTGCGATGCTAGGCAAAACATTCACGGTTGGCGGCAAGAGCTATACAGCAAAACTAGTCGAAAAATTGGGCAAGAATCCTGACGAAGACTACCGGCGTGTCGATTACTACACCGTTTCTCTCACGTCACCAAAACTTGGTTCGAAAAAGCTCTTTACCTCCGAAGACCACACCAAAAAAGAGTACTGGTTCATGCTCAATGCGGGCCTGATCGGCGTCCTCAAAAGCCCGTTCGAGAAACGCGTCGCCATCGTCAGCATCGAAGTAAAACGCGGCTACGAAGGCCCGCCGCATACCGGTGAAATTCAGATCGTCGGTGCGGACCTTACTAGCGGCTTTATGAAATAATTCGAGTGATAAGATGAATATCAATAGGAGATAAATTATGAGCTCAATCGTGAAAGGACTACTGTTCATCTTGTTCGGGTTATTAATGCTCGCGTGGTTTGCGTATGGAATAATGTCTCCGCCCACGCGGATGAGCGAGACGTACTCAATGGATTGGGTAATGATCGTCATCAGGCTCATCGGAGCAATATCTTTGTTGGTCGGCGGTGTGGCTCAACTCTTTCAACGGCGACCGCGCCAATAACGATGACTAATAATACGAAGTTGATATTAGGCTGCGGCGGCACTATTTTCTAAATGGGCGAAAGGAGAATGCGAAAAAGCCGGGCAAAACGACAATGCCGGGTGCCTGCAGGTTTATAACGAAAAACACACATATTGCGGATTCCCCAAGCCTTCACGCGTCGAAAAGTAAACATAAACATCTATGCCTAAAATACACGTAGTCGCACATCTTATTTCCAGGCCCGAGACTGTCGCGGAGACGCGCTCGGCGCTCGAGGGTTTTGTCGAACCGACTCGGGCCGAGGTTGGGTGCATCGTTTACGAACTGATGATCAATAACGCCGACCCGACCGATTTTACGTTCGTCGAGGAATGGGAGAGCGACGAAACGCTTGACGCTCACCTCCGCTCGCCGCACATCGCCGCCTTTCAGTCGCGCGAATCCGACTTCCTCGCCTCACCGCCCGACATTCGCCGGTACACGTTGATCAAATAGGCGAAAAACGCCCTCCGCACCCTCATCAAACAGAAAAACGACATCCAAACCACCCTCCGCGAACTCCCGCTCGATAAAAGCTGGGCAAGATGATAAAGGAGTTGAGCGGAACTGAAGAAGCCGCCGCGTCGCTGATGCGCTAACCAAGATCAAAGAAACCTCACTCACGAATATTCAATGTGTCCCATTCTCCCCGTGCACGTTCGGGAGCAGTCATCTTTTATTAACATTCATTTAACGAAGTTGTAACCCCGACATTCACGGAATTCGATATCATTCTCAATTCAGCTAACAATTCGAAACATCTCGTTTCGGGCCGTAAATCGGTTAATTAACACGAGTCTTACACTATGGAGAAGTCTATTATGAGATCGAATATTGCGCACAGATTTGGTGCGTTCACACTTTTGTTTTTGCTTTTAATCAATGCGACAGCGTTTGGGGGCAAACCGTCCGTCGAGCTTCGCCTTCTCGGTTCGCATACGACTGGTTTGTTTGACAAAGGAGCTGCCGAGATCGTCGCTCATGATCCAATAACGCAGCGGCTATTCGTTGTCAGCGCTTTCGATTCAGAATCTGTCGATCCGGGGATAGATGTCCTTGATGCATCAGATCCATCAAACCCGACATTCCTTTTCAGTATTGACCTTTCCGATTACGGCCGCGCAGCCAATTCAGTAGACGTTAAAAATGGCATAGTCGCTGCCGCCGTTGAGGCAAATGTTAAAACTGATAACGGAAAGGTCGTATTCTTCGACACAAACGGAAATTACCTGAACGATGTGCCCGCCGGTGCTCTTCCGGACATGCTGACCTTTACTCCAAACGGCGATTGCATTTTGGTTGCGAATGAAGGCGAACCTAGCGGCTACGGAGCCGGTTTTGTCGACCCGATCGGCTCGATCACGATCGTCGATATGAGAAATGGCGTTGCTAACGCGACGGCACAGAACGTCGATTTTACACAATTCAATGGAACATCGATCGATCCCCGAATTCGCATTTACGGTCCCGGCTCGAGCATTTCGCAAGACCTGGAACCCGAGTACATTGCCGTAGACCACAATTCGAAAAAAGCATACGTTACTCTTCAAGAAAACAATGCTCTTGCTGTACTGGATATTAAGTCAGCAACCATCACTAAGCTTGTCAGCCTTGGGTTCAAAGATTATAGTTCGGGCGAAAATAAACTGGATGCAAGCGATAGCTCAGCGGGCTCGCCGCGAATAGATATTAGAAACTGGCCGGTGTTTGGAATGTATCAGCCGGATTCCATCTCGACCTTAAAGTTTAAGAATCGGACATTTCTGGTTACGGCTAACGAGGGTGATGCACGTGAATATTCGAGCCTAGTTGAAGAGGTTCGGCTCGGAAGCAGTTCATATATGCTTGACCCGATCATCTTTCCAAATGCTGCGACTCTAAAACTGCCCGCAAATCTTGGTCGGCTCAACGTCACGAACAGAACCGGCGATATTGATGGCGACGGTGATTTTGACGAGATCTATACGCTCGGCGGACGTTCGTTCTCGATTTGGACTGAAGACGGCGAGCTGGTTTATGACAGCGGAGACGATATTGAACAACGCACCGCCGCACGTTACCC
This sequence comes from Acidobacteriota bacterium, assembly GCA_043737915.1. Classification (GTDB taxonomy): domain Bacteria; phylum Acidobacteriota; class Blastocatellia; order Pyrinomonadales; family Pyrinomonadaceae; genus OLB17. Next base: position 17,290 of record JAYSZT010000259.1, on the reverse strand, counting down.
TTTATTTTTCAACGCCAGCCATACCAACAACAATCTAGACAGCCGTAGCGGTAACAAGGGGCCCGAACCGGAAGCGGTTACGATCGGCAAGGCGTACGGTCGAACATATGCTTTTGTTGGCTTAGAGCGAATCGGCGGAATTATGGTCTATGATGTCTCTGATCCATATAACGTTAAATATGTTCAGTACATCAACAACCGTAATTTCGCGGTTAACCCAAATTCGGGAACCGTCAATCGTACCGTCGGTGACCTCGGTCCGGAAGGAGTAAAATTCATTTCCGGAGATGACAGCCCGACCGGTGTTCCGCTCATTGCTGTTGCAAACGAAATAAGCGGCACGACGACGCTTTACGAGTTTGTGCAGGTAGATAATTAGTCTGCAAATAAATTAAGGGCAGGACAGCCAATAACTGTTCTGCCCCTTTTTGCTTTTTAACAATGATCCTAACCGACGACGGTCGTCGCCTTGATCGAAATCCTGTTTCCGACGACCGTGCCTGCCAGCAGATATCGGCGGTGGTCAGCATCGTGCCCGAACACAATGAACGGGTGGTCGTTGGTGGAACCGTACAGGACGTAACGCGTACGTCGAGCCTCGATATACCAAAAACCTCGACGTCTGGATCGACCGCTCACCTGCGTACCGCACGAGAGAACCTTCGAGAAACCAATAAGGAATGACACCGCCCGACACCAATATCCAAACCACCCTCCGCGAACTCCCGTTCGATAAACTGGAGAAGCTGGGCGAGATGCTTGCGGAATTGGAACAATCGGGTATTAAAGAATGATCGATTTCCTAAAGAACCTTTTGGCGGAAAAATCTTGGACTCGAATATTTGGGTTAACTCTCGGGGTCATGCTTATACTCAGCATGTTCTTTTACAGATTTCGAGACGATAGCCCTGAAGGTTATCAAAAAGCTATTGAAGTTTTCGAGGGTCGCAAAGAAGTCGATAAATTATGCGAAACGCTACCTCGACCAGACGGCACAAAGCTATTGAGCCGATCAATCGAAGGTAGCACACAACGGTTTGCCGTGGGCTTCGATTTCGAAACTACGCTTCAGATGAATCCGGTTAGAGATTTCTATAAGCAATGGTTTGAAAGTAATGGATGGGTGCGAAATCTAGATTCAAGCCTCGCATTTGAGAAAGGCGGACGAAGAGTGGCATTAGAGTTTACAAGCGTTCATAAATATTCGATGAATTGCTCTGCCTCGGTTCAAATTGGAATGATTAGAGCAATCTATCCCGCCGCTTGGTTCGCGCCGATCAATGATCCCAACAAATCCGACTGGGAGATACTGCCGCAGGAGCGACACGCGGGGGAGGTTATTTTGTCGAAGCGGAATGATCTTGGGATTTTGTCGAACTTTGCGGCGACGCCGTTTGAGCGGTGAAGGGCGTATTTGCGCGTTGTGCGATTTGCGGCTTGTGCGGTAGGATTTTTTAGATCAATTATCTAAGGCCAATGAATAATACTGACAGACGCGAATTTCTAAAGATATTGGGCGCCGCCTCTGCGGCCGCGGTGCTTGCGCCGAATGTTTTGGCGCAGCGGCGAAAGCGGACGTGCGTGATCATTGGTTCGGGGCTGGCGGGGCTTTCGGCGGCGTTCAAGCTCAAGAATGCGGGGTGGACGGTTACGATCCTTGAGGGTCGCAGTCGCGGAGGCGGTCGGGTTTTTTCGCACACCGATGCTGAGACGGGGCTGATCTGCGAGCTCGGTGCGGAGTGGGTCGGCGAGGATCACGAACGGCTGCGCTCTTTCTGTAGTGATTTCAAAATTCCGCTGCAGCGGCACCAGTTCGACGACCGCCTGATGCAGGACGGCGTACTGGCGCGGAGTGCCGAGACGGCTTTTTCGCCGGAGGCAAAGGCGGCGTTCAAGAAGATGGTCGACGGTTTTGCCAAGCTGACGCAGCGGCAAAAAGAGGCTCTCGACAAACGCAACTGGTGGACGCATCTGCAAAAGATCGGCTTTTCGCCGAACGATCTGCGGATCCGAGACCTGATGGACAGTACGGATTTTGGCGAGACGATCCGCGACGTTTCGGCGTTCGGAGCGCTTGCCGAATATGCCGAGAACGACGAAAAGCGCACGAAAAATCAGATGGATTACAAGATGACCGGCGGCAACTCGCGGATCGTCCAGGAATTTACGGCGCGCATCGGTGCTCAGAATATCCGCTTCGGAATGAAGGTGACCGAGATCGCTGAGCGCGGCGGAACGGTAACGGTCACAGCGGGCGGCGAGAAATTCACGGCGGATGCCTGCATCTGCACCGCTCCGGTCGCAAGCCTTAAAAAGATCAAGTTCACCCCGCCTATGCCGACGATCCAGTCAGCGGCCGCCGAGAAACTCAGCTACGCACGCATCATTAAAAACAGCGTGGTTTACGACGAACGATTCTGGAAGGACGAGGATTTTTCGCTCGTGTCTGATACGACTTCGCATTACTATTTTCACAGCACGCAGAATCAACCCGGCAAACAGGGCATTCTCACTTCGTACGCCATCGGCGATAAGGCGGACGTTCTCGCCTCACAAAGCGATGCCCGGCGAATGCGAAACGTCGCCCGCGACCTCGTCGATCTCGATTCCCGAGCACCGTCGCTCGCCCGCCACATCACTTCATACGCGTGGCAGCGTGACGAATACACCGAGGGAGCCTACGCTCTTTATCGCCCCGGCCAATGGTTCGGTATTCGCCCGCTTTTGAAGGTGCCGCACGGCAAAGTCCTATTCGCAGGCGAACACCTAGCCGATTGGCAAGGCTTCATGGAAGGCGCAATAAACACCGGCGAAGAAGCTGCTGATCTGTTGATCAAGTAGTCCGGATCACGTTGGTCAACGAGCAGGCGACAGTTACTCGCGGGCGCGGGCGTCAGAACGGTAAACAATTACGACGAGGGCGAAGCGTGAAGTTCGCCCAATTGTTATTTCTTCGCTTCGCGTTGATCGTTACCGCTTCCTTTCGCGTTCTAAAAATCGGCCTCACATTTACACTCCTCAACATTTAACTTCTATTTAACATCACCGTCACATCCAGTTAACAGGACCTCCGTATTCTCTTGGTTGATACCAAGAAATTTACGAGTTTTTGACGGAACAAGCGCGAATATGGCCAACGTCGTATGTCACAACCGTTGTTCAAATATATAAAAATGTTACGAGAAGGAGTTTTTATGCGATCGATTTTTTTAGCAAAGTTGTTGACGCTGGCGGCAGTTCTAGTACTGGCGACGGGCATCTCAGCACAAGATACTGCGAATGTGACCGGAACGGTAACCGACTCGGTCGGGGCCGCGCTCGCCGGAGCAACGGTAAAGGCAATTTCGCTCCAGGACGGCAGCGAAAGAAGCGTTACGGCTAATGAACAGGGCAATTTTTCATTTGCTCAGTTGAAGGCCGGGGTCTATAAGATCACCGCGACGCAAGGCGGTTTTAAGGTCACTCAGATCGACAAGCTTGAGCTAGGCGTCGGGCAAAACCGCAATCTTGAGCTCGTATTACAGACCGGCGAAGTTACGGCGATAGTCGATGTCACATCGGATGAGGCGGGTCCTGTGGGCCTCGAGCAAAGCTCGAACCGTCTCGGCGTAAACATCTCGTCCCGCGAGGTGGAGGAACTGCCGGTAAACGGCCGCAACTATTCACAGCTTTATCTTAATGCTCCCGGTGCGACGAACACGGGCACAGGCAACTTTGGCGATCTTCGCTTCAACGGAAGAGCGAACCAGCAGAACCAAACCAAGCTCGACGGTATCGAATCGACAGCGATCTTTGACGCAAGTCCAGGTTACGTTACCGTTCAGGGCTCGCAGTTTCGGCTGCAGACCTCGATCGAGAACATTCAGGAATTTCGCGTAGATTCGTCGAATTATCCAGCCGAATACGGTACGGGAACCGGCGGCCAGATCAACGTCATCGGCAAATCGGGCGGAAATGCATTGAGAGGCTCGGCGTTCTACTACATTCGCAATGACGCTTTCGACGCCCGCAACTTCTTTGACGGTGCGGCCAAATCGCCGCTTCGTCTAAATCAGTTTGGAGGTTCGCTCGGTGGACCGATCATAAAGAACAAACTGTTCTTTTTTGGCAGCTACGAGGGCCTGCGACAGAGAGCGGGTTTTAACGTTATCGAGTCTACACCGTCGTCCGCCGTACGTGACTTCATCAATTTCTACGACGGCGTCAACCCACAGGGCGAAGCCGCTCGTGTATTACTCAACATCAACGCGACCGACGCAACTGCCGCTATCGGCCGCATAGCAGCTCTCAGAGCGACCGGTATCGTAAATACCTTTCCGGCAGGTTCGGGTGCTTTGTTCACAACCGGTGGCGTGGCCAATGCCGCACAGGTGATACAGCTCAACCGAACGGCAACCCTCGACGAAGATGCATTTAGCGGACGCGTCGATTACAAGATCAGCGACCGCTTTACATTTTACGGACGTTATCAGCGAAACAATGGCGACCTGCTCTCGCCCGACGGTACGAGCGGCCGCTTTATCTCGGCCAAACAAAAGCCTGACAATTTCGTTGCCAATCTAAGCCAGGTTTATGGAACCTCGATCGTCAACGAAACAAAGTTTGGTATCAACCGAGCATCGACGGATCTCCTGACGGTCGTGCCTACGATCAGCGGTCTCAATGGCTTTGATCTCACATCGGCCTCGCTCAGAGTGACCGGAAATATTGTTAGCCCGGGCGTCAATGGCGGTGCATCCACAGGCTTTACCGAGCCGGGCGGCCTGACACGTCAGTCGTCTGCAGGTAATGGACGCGCACAACCTATTCGTCCGTCGACATATTCTTTTATAGACAATCTGTCGTACACACGAGGCAATCACAGTTTCAAATTTGGCGGTGAAGTTCGTCTTATCCGAGTCAAGTTTGACCAACTCGGCGGTATCACTTACAGCTATGGCAACCTCACCGATTTTCTGCTCAACCGCAATCTGACCGCCGCATTTATTGGCGATCTTTCGCAGAGCGGTGATTTTCGCGTAGCGACAGACCCAATAACAACGATCAGCCGCCCCAGCAGCGGACCCAGCGAGGGTGGTCACCATTACCTGATCGGCTATGCTCAGGATGAATGGAGATTTAGGCCGAATATTACATTTAACTACGGCCTGCGTTATGAATTCTACTCGGTCAATCAAGAGAAGAATGACCGTGCAGTTGTCTTCGACGCGGCAGCCGGCAAGCTGCTGCCCAACAATACAGAGTTTTATCAGTCGTCGAAGAGTAATTTCGGCCCGCGACTCGGCCTGACATGGGCACCTGATAAGTTCAAGGGTAAAACCCTTTTCCGTGTGGGCGGCGGACTCTATTACGGTCCCGGACAGTACGAGGATCTGATCCAGCCGATCGAGAGTAACGTTTTCCGTAACTCGACCACGTTGGCAAACGGTATCACAACCACAACCGGTGCGACCATCTCTACAATTGGCGGAACGCAGCAGCGTTTCACGCCGCGTGCATACGACACGAATGGCTACAACGTGCCTGAGCGTGTTGGCCAATACGGTTTCTCAATGCAGCAGGAGCTGCCCGGTAGCACCGTTCTTACAGTTGGCTATGTCGGCTCACAGGGACGCAATCTTTTCCTTCGTAGCATTACGAACCGGATTCTACCCGGCAACGCTGTCATTCTAAACGGTTCGGCACTTCCCACCGGTGTTGGCGTCGTAACGCGCTGCTCCGTGGCACCGGTCAACGGCACTTGCCCGGGTGCGATCTCAGGCGTGACGACTATCCGTGAATTCGACATTGTCGGCAAGACGCTCGATGCGAACGGAAACATCATCGTCAATCCTGCGGCTGTATTGCAGCCCTTCGGCGAGATAGACTACAAGACAAGCGGTGGCCGCGACCGCTACGATGCGTTGCAGATACAGATCAATCGACGCTTTACTGACGGCCTGACCCTCAACGCGCAGTACCAGTACGGCAAATCAGTCGGCAACACGCAGGGTTCGAACGAGGCGCAGACGGCCCAGAATCCGTTCAGCTTTGCTGAGGAGTTTGGCAACAATACGTTCGATATTCGTCACAGCGGTAACATTACGGCTCTCTACCAATTGCCGATCGGCAAAGGCCGCCGTTTTGACTTTGGTCGAGCAGGTAACGCGATCCTTGGCGGCTGGCAGATCGGCGGCGTGTACAACGGACGCTCGGGCAGCCCGATCAACGTCTTTATTACGCGTCCTGACACCGTGTTTCAATGTAACCAGGTTGGTGGATGTACTAACACCGTTACCGTAAACGGCGTTCCTACCGTGACAAATTATACGAACGGATTCGTCCTGAGTGCCCTGCCATCCGGAACACCTTCCGGGTTTGTCGGTGTCATCAACACACCGGGCGGCAACGCCTCACGCTCGACGCGTCGGCCAAATCTGATCCCTGGTGTTAATCCTTTCCTAACCGACGGAGGCCTGCGCTACCTCAATCCGGCGGCGTTTTCGTTGCCGGCACCGGGAACGTACGGCGATCTGCCGCGTAACTTCCTCAAAGGCCCAACATTTCATCAGTTCGATCTGACCTTTCAAAAGAAATTTGCGATCACCGAGCGGGTCAATTTTGAGTTCCGCTCTGAGATCTACAATCTCTTTAATAAGGCCAACTTTGCCAATCCGCCAGCGGTCCTTCCGAACGCTCTCGGGACCTCTAACACATCATTCCAGCCGAATACGCCGTTCTCGACGGCAAACGTCGGACAGTTTGGCGTGATCAATGGAACGGTCGGCCGAACGGTCGGCCTCGGAACAAACAGGCAGATACAGTTTGCTGCTCGTCTCAACTTCTAAACCAAGCGGAATCAAGGCGGGAAAAAAAAGGCTGTCCGGAACATTTGTTTCGGACAGCCTTTTTACCTTGCGTTAGTACCTCAGTGGAGGCGGATATTGTCGAGATCTTTTATCCGAACCGCTAGTCAGCAAATGCCACGCTTAATTGTTTTAGGGGCATTGATTTTTTTTGGTCTAGGGCGTCGATGCCGTCGCGGGTGATGTAGTTATACAGAATGTCGCGTTGTTGGGGGGCGAAGCCAGCTTCGGTTATTTGGTAGCGGAGGTCGCGTTCGTTGGCTTCGTTGTCGGCACCGGCGGCGGAGACTACGTTTTCTTCGATCATGATCGAACCCATGTCGTCGGCGCCGAAGCGGAGACTGGTTTGGCCGAGCTTGAGGCCTTGGGTGAGCCAGGATGCCTGGATGTGCTGGATGTTGTCTAGGAAAAGTCGCGAGACGGCGACCATTTGGAGGTAGTCGATGCCGGTTGGTTCCTCGGTGATCTTGCGGCCGAGGGCGGTGTTTTCGCGTTGGAACGTCCACGGGATAAAGGCGGTGAATTCGCCGTAATTCGGATCGACAGCTTTCTGGGCAAGCGATTCGTCCTGAACGTCACGCAGTCGTTGCAGGTGGCGGACGCGGTGCTCGACCTTGTCACCGATGCCGAACATCATGGTCGCGGTCGAGATCAGGCCGACCTTGTGAACGGCACGCATGACGTCGAGCCACTGTTGCGTATTGCACTTGGTCGAGACGCGGGCACGGACCTCGTCATCGAGAATTTCGCCGCCGCCGCCGGGCATTGAGTTTAGACCGGCAGCTTTTAGACGCTGCATGATCGTGACGTAATCGAGCTTCGAGATCAGCGAAATATTGTGGATCTCAGGCGGTGAAAAGCAGTGTAGCTGAAACTTCGGATATTTAGCGTGGAGCGTCGAGAGAAGATTTTCGTACCACTCGATATTAAAATCAGGGTGCAGTCCGCCTTGCATCAGAACGCCGGTGCCGCCGAGGGCGATGGTTTCGTCGATGCGGTTCTCGATCTCTTCGATCGAATGAACGTAAGTGTCGGGCTTCCCCGGCCGGCGATAAAACGCGCAGAAGGTGCAGACGACGTTGCAGACGTTGGTATAATTTATGTTGCGGTCGATGATGTATGTGACTACATCGTCGGGATTCTTTCGTTGCCGGATCTCGTCAGCGGCGAGGCCGATGCGGACAAAATCGTTTGATTCGAGTAGGGCGGTCGCGTCTTCGGAGGAAAGGCGTTCGCCGGCGAGGGCTTTGTCGAGTATTGGTTGGATCATGGTTTCCACTTCAGATCCTATTCTAACAAACGGTGGGGGAAATTCACCACAGAGGCGCGGAGGACAAGTTGCCATGGTTAAAAGTCAAAAATTTAAGACCGAGCTTACTAAATCACCAGTAGATTCCGGCTGGCATTTTCTGGTGATCTCGAAGGCGATCGTCGCTAAATTTGGGTTTGAGGGAAAATTCAAACGGGTTGTGTGCACGATAAATGGCGGAGAGAGTTTTCAGTGTGCGTTGCTGCCGTCGGGCGAGATGTTTTACATCATCGTCAATAAAAAGAAGCGAGACGCTCTCGGCATCGTCGCGGGCGACACGGTCGATGTCCTGTTAGAGAAGGACGAGAGCAAATACGGTCTGCCGATGCCCGAAGAGTTTGAGGAAGTATTGAAGCAAGATGCTGACGGCGATAGGTTATTCCACGGTCTAACCGAGGGAAAGCAGCGGTCGTTGCTGTACCTTCTAGCTCAGCCAAAAGACGTCGACGTCCGCATTCATCAAGCCTTACTAGTCGTCGAACACCTCAAGGAAAACAGCGGCAAGATAAACGACAAAAAGATGTACGAAGAGCTGAAAAGGCCGATCTTCGACACGCCGTAAGGCTCAAGTCATCGATCGATTGTTCGCGGATGAGTAAGTTGTTCGGTCGAATTTGATCGAGTCAGATGAGCAATTGCACTTTTTTGGCGCGATCGACGAGACCGTGTTTGGCGGCGAGTTTGAAATAGAGCTCGAGGCCGCTCTGCATAGAATCGTCGATCGTGTACGAGATATTTTCCGATAGATAGGTTCGCATTTCGTCGAAGCCGAGGTGGATCTCGCCTTCGTAGTTGGCGATGATCGAGTCGAGATGGGCGAGGCCTTCGTCGCGGGCTGCGGCAAAATCGATCTCCATCACGGGCCTTCGCGTCATCCACATGGCGAAAACGAAGCCGAAACCGGTATGTTTTCGCCACAGTTCAGCCAGGTCGAAATAGCGTATGCCTGTATCGACATTTGGTAGCGTCACGTCGGCGGAAAGCCTCAAAGCCGGATCGCCAATAAGGAGAGCTGCGTCGGAATCCGCTAACATCGAGTCGATATCGGGCCGCGAATCTCGCCATTGCGGTTCAAAGCCGAGGAATTCGCGGAAAATGATCTTCGTGAGTGCGACGGAGGTTCGCGATGAAGTGTCTAACGAAACGCTGCGGACGTCCGCCAGTTCGCCGCCTTTGGTGACTAGACAAACGCTACGCACGCGGGTCCGGGCACCCACGCAGACACCCGGAATAAGCCGAACGTCGTCGAGCACCTGATACGTGATGACGGGAACAAGTGCCGCATCCACGCGGTCCTGAGCGAGCAACTCGGCGGAACGCGCCGGAGCAGTATCGAGAATAACCTCGACCTTACCGCGATTTTTGCCGTACAGGAACGACCACACAAGCGGTGCTGTGTTCGAATAACTCGAGGCTGAGATGCGTGTTTGTCGCATTATTGGTCCTTAAACACGTCTGCGTATTCGGCGTTTCCGCTCAGCTTTTTCACGGCGAAACTGCACGTGGCGTGAATCTTCAGATTGTTCCTTCGGGCGTGCTCGACCGCCGCCGCCAGCAATTTGTCGCCGACCTTTTGTCCGCGGAGGCTCTCATCGACCTCGGTGTGGTCGATGTTAAACGCTCTCTCGCTCTCGACTTTGTACGTCATTTCCGCGAGGCGCTTGCCTTCGCCGCGAACGATGAATGCTCCGCGGCCGCCTTTCTCGATGTGTTCAATTTCCATTACCTCATTACATCATTCCGAGGCAATGAAGCCAAATGTTGCCATTGGTGCGGCAGTTCGATTATTCTTAACAAAATGAAAATATACGACATCACAGTCACGATAAATGCGGCAACACCGATATACAAGGGCGATCCCGGCGTTGAACTCAATTCGTTCAAATCGATCGCTACCGGATCGTCGGCGAATGTATCGCAGGTCTCATTCGGCGTTCACACGGCAACGCACGTTGATGCTCCCAACCATTTTATCGACGGGGCAAAACGTGTGCACGAACTCGATCCGCAGAAACTGGTCGGTCCGTGCCGTGTCGTGGCGGTGCCTGAAAATGTGCTCGCCATCGAACCGGAACACGTTGGAGATCTCACCGGTGTCGAGCGAATTTTATTCAAAACTCAAAACTCATCGTTCTGGGCGACACCGGAACTTGGATTTCGAACAGATTTTTCGTATCTGACACCGGCAACCGCAAAATTGCTGGTCGCGAGCGGCATCGTTCTCGTCGGTATCGACTATCTCTCGATCGAAAAAAGCGGCTCGCCCGGCCATCCGGTGCATATCACTTTGCTTGAAAAGGAAGTTGTGATCCTTGAGGGCGTGGACCTTCGCGAGGTAGCGGCAGGTGATTACGAACTGATCTGCAGCCCGCTAAAATACGACGGTGCGACGGGCGATGGTTCGCCGGCGAGGACTTTTTTGAGAGAGTTGTAATATGAAGTTATTGTTGTCATTAACACTGATCTATGTCTACCCAAAAACTATACGACGAATGGTCAGTAACCTATGACGACGTAGTAAATAAGACGCGTGACCTGGAGAAGTTCGCGTCCGAGAGCGTGCTGTCGAGCGTTCCGTTTACCAGTGTGATCGAGATCGGCAGCGGCACCGGCAAGAATACGGCGTGGCTCGCCGAGCGGGCGACGCGTGTGATGTCGGTCGATCTATCAGAGGAGATGCAGGCTGTCGCTAAGCAAAAGCTTAAAGGTGCAAACGTCTATTTTCGGCTTGGCGATATTCGAAAGACGTGGGAATTTGTCGACTCAAAAGCGGATCTGATCACCTGCAGCCTCGTCCTCGAACATATCGAAGCACTGCCATTCGTTTTCCGCGAGGCGAATAGTGCCTTGAATAACGGCGGACATTTTTACATCTGCGAGCTACATCCGTTTAAGCAATATGCAGGAAGCAAGGCCAGATTTGAATCAGATGGTGGTGTGCAAATTCTTGAGTGCTTTCAGCACCACGTTACCGATTATGTATCGGCTGCGACGCAAAATGGTTTTGCGATTACCCGTATCGACGAATGGTTTGACGACGACAACCGAAGCCAAATACCGCGTTTGATCTCATTTCTGTTCACGAAATAATTTGTGAGTATCGTTAATGAAAAAGTTTACCGCGAACGCGTTTACGCGATGGTGTGCGAGATCCCGTGCGGAATGGTGATGACATACGGCCAGATCGCGATGATTCTGGGCGAGGGCTACACGGCGAGGACGGTCGGGTACGTCATGCACGGAGCAGGTGAGGACGTACCTTGGCAGCGAGTTATCAATTCGCAGGGTAAATGCTCGACCGGGCGATTGACCATCCCGATGAATCTCCAACAAGAACTACTCGAGGCCGACGGCGTTGAATTTAGTGACAGTGGAAAATGCGATCTGAGCATATTTCAGTGGCATCCAGACGGCTACGAAGCCGAAACCGATCTCCAGACATCTCTGTTTGAAGATCGGAGTGACTTCATACCACTTTCCTGAATCAAAATGCCCTTCGGACAGTCAGACTACAGAATTATTTGATCTTCTTAGCATTCATCTTTCGACCACCCTGGTCTAACACGAGTCCGGTCACCTTTCCCGCGGAATCTCGCTCAAAAGTGATGGTTGCTTTAACCGCGGAATTGATGAATTGGGTGTTCGAAACGGTTTCAAGGCCGAGTTTTCCCTGTCCTGTCGCTTGTCCAAATAATTTATCGTTTTCCTTTGTAATGGTCAGAATGAAGCTTGGGGCGATCTCATAATCGCCGATGTAAGAATCGAAGATCGCAGGATCGACCGTTGTTTCCTTGCCCTCGATCTTCTTGATCATTTGCGTTCCCGCCAGATTTTCGGGGTTGAGTTCAACGGATTTTTTGTAATTGACGAGTGCCAATTCTTTGTTTCCAGCTTTAAGATATGCCTCGCCAAGACTGTCGTATGGATTAAACCCGTTCGGAAACATCTCAACGTTTAACTTAAATATCTCGATCGCATCATCGGTTTTATTTCCTCGTAGAAGTTGATAACCGAGCGTGTTGAGTTCGCTTTCTGCAAAATTGTACATCGCTGAATTTGCTGATTTGAGTTTGCGATACTCAGCAGCAGCGGCCGCACCGCCTTTTTCGTTGGCAGTTTTGTAAAGAGTTTCGGAGATGGATTTTTTCGGCATTTCGGCCGGTTGTCCGTTTAGAATGGCGATTATCGAACTTGTGATCGCTGCGTGATAGCTACCTAAACCGACGTTATCGAGCAGAAGAACCGTGTCCTTTTGATCTACTGCTCTCGTGAAAAGGCAGTTAAATCCGTTGATGCCGCCGCCGTGGGTGATGATCTTTATTTTTTGCGCCGTTTTTCCGATCGGTTTATCCTCGATGACAAAACCGTAACCGTAGTTCTCAAGTCCGGGCGTGAACATCAGTTTTTTGCTGGCGGCGGTCAGAATTTTGTCTTCGTAGAGCGATTGATCCCATTTGTATAGATCTTCGACCGTCGAATACATCGAGCCGGCGGCATACGGCAATCCCATATCGAGGTACGCGGCATTCACATAACCTCCGAGAGTTTTTTCATAACCACTTGCACGTTTATTCAAGACCGTTCCGTGAAGGTCATAACCCGTGTCCGTCATTCCGACGCGATCTAGAATGCGTGTCTGCAAATTCTCAGCAAAAGTTTTTCCCGTGACCTTTTCGATAATTGCACCAAGCAGAAAATAGCCCGAATTGTTATAAGCGAATTTTGAACCCGGCTCAAATTCGAGATCTCCGCTCGTGTATTTCTTAACAAAATCTTGAACGCTGGAAGGGTCGCGGCTGATCGCGGGGAAAGTAGGAAGTGAGGTATAACTTGGAATTCCCGACGTGTGATTGAGTAGCTGATGGATCGTTACCTTATCGCCCGTGTCCTTACGATAATCGGTCAGGTAATCGGTGAGTTTGCTGTCGAGTTTTATCTTTCCTTCCTCAACAAGCTGCAGGATCAAGGCTGCCGTAAATTGTTTCGTTACCGAACCAATGCGGAATTTTGTGTCCGCTTCGTTTGGAATATTCCACTCCATATCCGCAATTCCGAAACCCTTTTTATAGATAACCTTTCCTTTTTCAGCAACTAAAACTGTGCCGTTAAATTGTCCGTATTCTTGATAGCTTTTTAATAAATTATCAATTTGCTGAACTTTATCCTGAGCAAACGCGGCAGCCGCGGCGACTAAAGAAATCACGAACAAGGTAAACAGTTTTTTTGTTTTCATATCTTTTTCCTCAATAAAATACTTGTCGGGTCGATCATTAAATCGTCTCTCAGACGATCACTCTCTTTCCATCACAGATGTTAAGTAATTTCTACTAGCAATCTAGAACGATATTCCGGGGGAAAAAGATTCGTCTTAATTTGAATATTTCGCTGAACTTCAACCTATCCGATCTCTCACATGTTACCTGTCAGAACCACCTGCGGTAGCGCGTGGTTGACGTAACGCGGTGCGTGACTCGAATTCCTGATCAGACTGTGCCGGAAGGTTCTCGGTCTGCGGTTCATCATTGTGGTCTACTGGTCGAATTGAACCACCCGCAACCGCAGGTGGTACTGACAAATCGCCGTCGTCGAGACAATACAGAAGAGTGTCGTCGTAATAATCCCGCCTGCATTAAGGGCATCGTTTCATAAACTTCTATTGGTGTAATCGAACTGTCTAAGAACTGCCACGAGCTGCGTTCACTTCGCAGCCTCCAGGTTCGTTGAATTATTCAATCGCTCTATTTCTTTGACGAGGAAATCGAAATCGGCGAACGGGCTGCCGCCTGTACGCGACCAATGAACGCGGCCGCGTTTGTCGATCAGGATCGTCGAGTGCAAAGGCATCTCTTCGAAATCATCGTAGGCTTTGAAGCGTCGGGCGTTTTCATTCTTTGGATCTGAAAGCAAAGGGAAGGGAACTCCCAGCGACTTTGCTGTTTGAGCTAACCCAGCATCGAGATCCGCACTGACGGCAAGCACTGTGGTATCCAGATCACTAAGTTGCTGGTTGCGTTTGATAACTTCCTTTAATTGCGTTAGGCAGTGTTCACAGTAACCTCCGAGATAAAAGATCAGAAGCACGTTCTTGCCGCGAAAGTCTTTGAGCGAAACCGTTTTCCCCTGAGCATCGACGGCATTCAATTCGGGCGCATCAAAAGATTCCCAAACGCTCGGACCAAGTTGCGTCAGTACCGTGCTTTTGTAGTTGCGCTGCGGCCCCGGTGACACATCTTTTGGCTGTGCCTGCAACCCAACGGCTTTCGCCTGAGCCAGCCACTTCAGTTCGGGCTCAGCGTCAGACCAAACGTACAGCAGCCGCGCATAAGCTTCGGCTGCTTTCGGCTTCTCGCCAACCGCGTTATACGCTTCGACCAAGCCTGACAGGGCAAAGCCGTCGTTACGCACAATAGTTAATGACTTCTCAAACGCGGCGACCGCCAGCGACGGCGTCTTTTGATCAAGGTAAGCCCGTCCGAGCGTGTTGTACAAAACATTCGGCCAGGGTGACGGATCGTCTTCGTCGTCAAATTTCTCGGCTTGTTGTTTGGCGGCGTCGTTGAGTAGGTTCAAACCATTCAGAACCTCACCTTTCGCAAGAGCCAAACGCCCACGCAGTTCAAGCGATTGGATCGTGTAATGAGACTCTAGATATTTATTTTCGGGCTTATCAATTTCTTGTTTCAAAGCCGCGTGTGCAGCATAACTCTTTGCTGCCTTTTCAAGATTGTTGAGGCCGAGATAAGCAAGCGTTTCTATGTAAGCGCGAGTCAGTTTGTCGCGAGTGTGTTCCTGCCAGTTGAACGTGTTCGGATCTAGAATGTCATTCCATCGTTCGAACCTCGCCAATGCTCTTGCCAAGGCGACCATGCCTTGGCCGTGTGCGCTGTAGCCCGTTGGAGTGTTGTATTTTGGATCGAGCGGGGCGGCTAGCAATTGCTTTGCTCCGCTGATCGCGGCCCCCGGCATCCCAAGCTGTTCCTGAATGTAGCCGAGATAATTTTGATTGTGAGCGTAATTCCATGTGTTGAACGGAAACACGAGGCGTTGCCGCATATATTGCTTTTCAACGCGCGTCGCCGAATCCATCGAGATCGCCGCCTCTTGCCACATGCCAATGCCGCTGTAAATGTGTCCCGGCATGTGTTGTGCGTGGCCGATGCCAGCCGCGATCTTACCGTATGCCGCGCAACTGTTGAGAGCCTGATTGCCTTCCGCACTGTCCCAATTGTGAATACGGTAATGATGTGCTCCAGGATGATTCGGGTCGCGTGCCAAAATCTGCTGCAGGATAAGGTCCGTCCCGTAGCGATGCTCGCCGCCCATCTGGTCGAGTGCGAAAAACGCTTTGGCTTCGATGTCGTCGGGATATTTCAATATGAGCTGTTCGAGCAGGTATATGAATCGCTTAGATCGCTTTTCATCACTTGGGTTGTTACCGCCCGCATCAGCCGGCAGATCAGTCTCACCACGGGCCTCCCAAGCTTCGATATAGCGGCGTTCGCGGTCGCTTACCTTATCTTTCCGTTTGCTGGCTTCCTTCAAAAACTGCGGGCCTCGCTCATCGGCGGCAGCCAGAGACAAGCCCCAGTAACACATCGCGCATTCCGGATCGAGCTTCAGAGCCCATCGAAACGAACGCTCTGCTTCGAAGAACCAAAACGAATGCTGCAACGCGATCCCCTGATTGAACCACTGTTGAACCTCGGGGTTTTTGGTCGTGATAGGAAAGTTGACTTTGCCGATGCCCGTCATCACCCAGGGCTTTTCGCGCGGTCCGACGTCAAAGCC
This sequence comes from Acidobacteriota bacterium, assembly GCA_043737915.1. Lineage (GTDB taxonomy): Bacteria > Acidobacteriota > Blastocatellia > Pyrinomonadales > Pyrinomonadaceae > OLB17. Next base: position 1,348 of record JAYSZT010000259.1, on the reverse strand, counting down.
CTCGCCATGCCGCGAATGTCCCGCCTTCCAAACCTCTGCGGCGTTTAGCTTGTCGTTGCTGTTTGTCTGTGCCGAGATTGAAAGACAGAACAATATAAGCAGTCCCATCACCTGAAAGCTGTTTCGAATCATAAGTTTTTTCATAAATTTCTATTCCGGGATCCCGACTCGTTTGACCAATTCCTTAAATCGCGGGTCGTCTCGCACGAAGTCCCAAGTTTTACTGATCGTCAAGTCGAGCATTCCCTCGTCACGCTCGTCATACGCTTTGTTCAGATATTCGATCGTCTTATCTTTGTCTTTGCCCCAAGCATATGCGTAGGCATAATCCAGAGCTTTAACATATCCGTTGGGGTCTTTTGCCTGTTTGGCGTTCAGTTCTTCGAGGCGTATTTCCTGACGCATCCGCTGGAATCCATCCCATCCGCCTTTTTCGTAGGCTTCTTTCAACTTCGCAATATTTTCGGGTTTGAAATCTTTGTTTACCTTCGCACGAAGCAGATATTCTTCGACAGCTAAATCATATTTTCCGGCACGCTCATAAATGGTACTGTTGTACAAATGAAAACGTCCATCATTGGGAAATAGCTCATTGAGCTTCTTGTTTTGTAAAATCGCTCCGTCAAATTGTCCCACACGGCTCAGCTGAATCCCCATCCAAACATTGATAGCCACTGAAAACGGATCAAGTTCGAGGGCTTTCGTTATTTCTTTCATTGCTTCGTCGGGTCTGTTGCTGAGCGACAATACTTCGCAATACCATTGATGAGCCGATGCGTAATTTGGATTGAGTTCGATCGCTCGTTTGAATGATCGCTCGGCACCTGCAAAATCATATTCATAATCAAAAAGGACTTTTGCCAGTGATGTGTGGGCTTCCGCCAAGTTCGGATCAAGTTCGAGAGCCTTGAGTGCCGCTTGTTTCGCCTGGGGTCTATAATCTCTCGGCCTGAAGTCGCCACTATTTGGAATTAAATTATAAGTATCGGCTAATCCGCTGTAAGCTAGGGCGTAGTTCGGGTCTTTTTCAATAGCTTGTTTAAAAAACACGAGCGCCTTTTCAAGTTCGGTTGTTTGCCGTTTGTTCCAATGAAAACGACCTTGCAGATAAAGCTGATAGGCTTCGTTGTTGTCGGTGTATTTCTTCGCCAGCTTTTGCTCGCTCTCGCCCGATAGTTTCAGCTGCAGTTTGCCCACGATCTCGGCGACGATCTCGCGTTGGGTGGTCAATAGTTCCGAAAGTTTCCGCTCATACTGCTCGCCCCACAGCGACTTGTTGGTGCGGGCATCCACGAGCTCGACCGTGATGTTCAGATTGTCGCCCCGCTTGGTAAGGCGTCCGGTCATC
>JAYSZT010000258.1:0-3310 GCA_043737915.1 Acidobacteriota bacterium | reverse complement strand
GTCCGTATGGCAGCATCTTCTCGACGCGCTTTTGATCGCCCTCGGATACTAAAACGTCAATATCAAGATTGCGTTTACGTTTGCTGGTTTTCTTCGTCAAGATGTGACGTGCGTGGCTGTGTCCGCGTTTGAATTTGCCCGAGGCTGTCGAGCGAAAGCGTTTTGCGGCGCCTTTGTGTGTTTTTAGTTTTGGCATAACCTCTCTCCTGTTAATTACTTACGTGAACTACTTAATGTAGTTTCTAAAATATTTCGTCGTCGTCCTTTGGTTCGGCTTTCGGCTCAGGCTTTGCCTTAGCGGCTTTCGGAGCCTTTTTGACGGGAGCCTGAACCGGGGCTTCATCGTCCGCCTCTATCGAATCAATTTCTGAAATCTTAGCGATCTTTTTATCAGTAGCCGCATCTGCAGACTTCTTAGCATCTGCCACCTTCGCCTTCTTGGGGTTAAAGATGGTGAACATCTGATAGCCTTCCATTTTTGGGTAGACCTCGACATCTGCCAATTCAGCTAGATCGAGGGTCAGCTTCTTCAAGATCTTTGCACCGAGTTCGCGGTGGGTCATTTCACGACCACGGAACGCGATCGCCGCTCTCACCTTGTCGCCCTCACCGAGCCATTGACGGGCATGTTCCATGCGATAGTTGTAATCATGATCGTCAGTGCCGGGGCGAAATTTGATCTCCTTGACCTGAACGGTGACCTGTTTCTTTTTCGCCTCGTGGGCACGCTTCTTTTGTTCGTAAAGAAACTTACCGTAATCGATCAATTTACAAACCGGCGGTTTCGCGTTCGGGGCTATCTCGACGAGATCGATACCTCGGTCTCTCGCAACCTGGATCGCATCACGCACATCCATTACGCCTAACGCCTCGCCATCCTCGGTCACGACCCGCACGGACGGGACGCGGATACGTTCGTTGGTCCGATGCAACGGCTCTCTAAACCGCGGCTTAAATCTATTTCCACCAAATCGTCTTGCGATATATGCCTCCTGCAATAATTACCGATCTCAGAGACTTCGCGAAGCTTTTTGCTTCGAGATAACTCCTACGAACTCTTCCAACGACATCGCACCGATGTCTCCTTGTTTACGCTCTCGAACGGCAACCCGGCCGCTTTCGAGTTCCTGATCGCCCAGTACAAGCATGTATGGTATCTTCTGCATCTGGGCGTCGCGTATTTTCGCTCCGATCTTATCAGATTTCGTGTTCGATTCCACCCTAAATCCAGCCTTTCGCAAGCTTGCGGCGATTTGATCCGCATATTCGTTGATCCGATCAGTGATCGGCAGGACGGTAACCTGCACCGGTGCGAGCCAAAGCGGGAAAGCCCCCGCGTAATGCTCGATGAGCACTCCAAAGAATCGTTCGATCGAACCGAACAATGCCCGGTGGATCATGAATGGCCGATGTTTTAGGTTGTCGTCGCCAGTGTATTCTAGTTCGAAACGCTCAGGCAAATTAAAATCAAGCTGAATGGTTCCGAGTTGCCAAATACGCCCGATCGCATCTTCGATCTTGATGTCGATCTTTGGTCCGTAAAATGCGGCCTCGCCCTCAATACGTTCGTACGAAATATCTCGCTCTTTTAAGGCACTTGCCAATTGATCTTCCGCCGCTGCCCAATCTTCGTCGGAACCGAGATAGCCCTTATTCTCGGCACCGCCGCGAACGGAAAGTTCAAACTTCACCTTGTCGAACCCATAGGTATCAAAGACTTTGATCGCAAAATCTAGACAATCGGCAACTTCGGCATGTACCTGGTCGGGCCTGACGAACAAATGTGCATCATCGACCGAGAATCCGCGAACACGCATCAGTCCGTGCAGGGTTCCTGATAATTCCGCCCGATACACGGTTCCCATTTCAGAGTAGCGTTGGGGCAGGTCTCGGTACGATTTCGGGCTTGCCTTGTAAATGCCGATATGAAAAGGGCAATTCATTGGCTTGAGGCGATATTCTTCGTCTTCGATACTCGTTGGTGCGTACATCGAATCGGCATAGTTGCCCTCGTGACCGCTGGTCACCCAGAGGTTGCGTTTGGCGATATGCGGCGTGAAAACGAAACTATAACCACGCTGTTCAAGCTCTTCGCGAAGCAGCCGCTCCATTTCCATCCGAACTATTCCGCCTTTCGGATGCCAAAGGATCAAACCGGCACCGTACTCATCGGAGATCGAAAATAGATCGAGTTCGCGGCCGAGTTTTCGGTGATCGCGTTTTTCGGCTTCTTCACGCTGTAATAGCCAGGCGTCAAGTTCTTCTTGTTTGGCAAACGCAGTTCCGTAGATGCGTTGCATTTGTTCTTTCTCGGCGTCTCCTTTCCAATAGGCACCGGAAAGAGCAAGAAGCTTAAATGCCTTTAACTTGCCTGTATGCGGGACGTGTGGACCAAGACAAAAATCAATGAATTCCGAACCGTCAATGTAATAAACGCTCGCGGTCTCTGAAACTTTCTCGTCGATCAACTCGCGTTTGAGAGGTTCTTCTCGTTCGCTGAAAATGTCGAGGATCCTTGCCTTTTCAATGTCTTCGCGGCGGTATTTGAGATCGCGTTTCGCCATCTCCTTCATTTTCTTTTCGATTATAGGCAGATCCGCTTCCGTCAAAGTTCTCGGGGCAATGACGTCGTAGAAATATCCGTAGCGAGGATCTTCCATAAGAGCCGGGCCAATACCAAGCTTCGTTCCGGGGAAAAGATCGAGAATAGCGGCGGCGAGCAGGTGTGCCGTCGAATGACGGATAACCTCGAGACCGTCACGGCTGTCAGAGGTGATCGCTTCGACAGAAAGAACTTCGTCCGTCTCGGGCAAAGCTTTGTTCAAATCAACTTCCTCGCCGTTGACCTTCGCAGCGAGCGACTTTTTCAACACTTCGCGGTCGAATGCTTTTATCGCATCCAAAACCGTCGCCGGTGCCGGAATGGTCCGCTGGCTGTCGCCATATTTTACGTTTAATTCGCTCATATCTGGTAAATGGTTAATTTTGAATCATCAGTAGAATGCTTCTACCAACGAGATGACAAACACGATCCAACGAAAAAACCTTCGTCGCCCGTATCGATCACAATTTACAATTAACGATTTACTCGTTCACTACTACTAAATAAAGATTTGATCCGATAAGAGCGACTTTGCTTTGCAGTGTCCAGTGGACACCGCTGGTGTCACGCCATTAGAAGCGTGTCGTAGTAGTTATAAAAACAGCAAAATACTTCGTAAGCATCTTATCGAAAAATAAAAATGGTAGTCTCTAGCAGACTCGAACTGCTGACCCCTACCTTGTCAAGGTAATGCTCTACCAACTGAGC
>JAYSZT010000257.1:0-7730 GCA_043737915.1 Acidobacteriota bacterium | reverse complement strand
TAACGGTCTGACCTTTGCTCGCACCGAAGATATATTCCATTTCCTGCCCATTTCGCAGTGATCCGGCGACTGAGGCGGACGACGCCCCGGCGGCGAATCTGATCCGTTTCGGCTCAGCCTTGCCGCCCTGGGCAAATAAGGCAGTCGCGCCAAAGCAAAGAAATACTATTGAAAAAATCAAAAACGATCTCATATATATTTATCGAGGAATATTCCTGTTGACTCTGATAATATACCCGATTATGAATCGACCCGAAACACACGAATTCGCACCATATTACAACACATATATCTCACTTATCGAAGGAAACGACGTTTTGAATGTGTTAAGTGTTCAATCCGCCGAACTACGAGCGGCAGTTGCCGGTATGGCGGAGGACCGAGGCAGCTTCACCTATGAGGACGGCAAATGGACAATTAAAGAGCTCCTCAGCCATATTCTCGACGGCGAACGTATCTTTGCTTATCGCATCTTGCGGATCTCCCGTGGTGATGAAACGCCGATCGAGGGGTTTGAACAGGACGATTATATCGCAACTTCGAACGCGAATAACCGAACCTTTTCCGATCTGCTGGACGAGTTCGAACTAAACCGCCGCAGCAATATTCTGATGGTCAAAAACGTCGACGACGAAGCCTCTAAACGCATCGGCACGGCCAGCGGTAACCCGATATCTGTTCGGGCGATAACATACATCATGGCCGGACACGTGACCCATCATCTTCGGGTCCTGAACGAGAGGTACCTTACTGCATGATCTACGACGCAATAGTTATCGGGGGCGGAGCGGCCGGGTTGTTCTGTGCCTTTCAGGCGGGCAAGCGGGGAAAGCGTGTCTTGCTGATCGAGCATAATGCGGATGTCGGTCGAAAGATAATCATCTCGGGCGGCGGGCGGTGTAATTTTACTAACCGGCACACTCGGCCCGAGAATTTCATTTCGCAGAATCCGCATTTCTGCAAATCGGCTCTGTCACAGTATTCTCCGCAGGATTTCATCAATCTAGTTCGAAAGCACGAGATCGCCTACTTCGACAAAAAGCTCGGACAATTATTTTGCCGTGAATCGTCGAGGCAGATCGTCGATATGTTGCTTGCCGAGTGCCGCGCCGCGAAGGTTCGGATACAGACATCGTGCTCAGTCACCAGCGTCGATGGGCCGGCTGAGGGTTCGGAGGCTAAGGCCAGATTTCACGTCGTCACTGACAAAGGCACGTTTGCTTCGAAAAACGTTGTCGTTGCCTGCGGCGGACTGTCTTTCCCAAAGATCGGCGCGACCGATCTCGGTTACCGCATCGCGCGTCAGTTCGGGCTGAAGATCGTCGAAACGCGTCCGTCACTGGTGGCAATGGTTGCCAAGGGTGCTAGTTGGAAACATCTTGCAGGAGTTTCGATCGACGCCAATATTTCAACCAAAGACAGCACTTTTCGGGAGAATATACTCTTTACCCATCGCGGATTGTCCGGCCCGGCCGTTCTGCAGGTTTCCAATTACTGGAAAAAAGGCAACGAGATCTCACTCGACCTGATGCCGGACGCGAACGTCACCGAACTATTAGAATCTGGCAGGGCCGACCGCCAAAACGTTGCCAATTACCTGAGCAAATTCCTGCCGCAGCGGTTCACGCAGCATTTTGCGGAAACTATTGGTATCAACAAACCGGTCGCCCAGCTTAAGAAGACGGACATCGCAAAGATCGCTGAAATGCTCAACGATTGGAAAGTCGATTTTTCTGCGACCGAAGGTTACGACCGGGCGGAGGTCACGCTCGGCGGTGTTTCGACGGCGGAGCTTTCATCGCAGACGATGGAGAGCAAGAGACAACCGGGGCTATATTTTATCGGCGAAGTGATCGATGTGACGGGCTGGCTCGGCGGCTACAATTTTCAATGGGCGTGGGCGTCCGGATTTGCCGCCGGTAATGCGATTTAAAATTAAGCGAGGGGGCCGTCTCCCACTCCGTCCCCCTCTTTTTTCGCGGCCACGTACGTGGAGCACGCTACCAGCGAAAAACTGAATAAATTTCGGGTCAAGCAGGGAGTTGTAATTAGGACAATAACGTACAGTAAAGCAACCTAAATTTTACATAATCTATTCTTATTGTCAACGTCACATTGTTGTAACATGACCAATTATCGAAAATGTTCATTTTCTGAAATCGGAAATATCCATTCCGTATTTATCCTTCACATATTCCTCGGCGGCGGCGTTTACGTTTCGTAGATTGGCGAGGCGCCGTTCGGCTTTGTTGATATGCGTTTTGGTTCGATTTGCCATGTGGGTGAGCATGTCGCGGCCATCCGCGAGATCAGCCTCGACCTTTTGGCGGAGCTCGAATAGCTCCGATCGCTCTGCCTCGAGTTTTTCCTTCTTGATCCCCAATATACGAGCCTTCACCTGCGAGATCTGGCGAAGTGCGCGAACGAGTTGATCGCCGATCGAGTCGCCGAGAATCATGTCGGGACTTAGGCGAAGGTCCTCGACGAGCTGATTGAGCTTGACCTGATCGCCGGCGGAATAAGCCTCGTTAAGTTGTGCCATGAGGCCGTGGCGTTTTTCTTTTTCGGCGGCGTCCATCGCCAGGTCCGGGTGGATCGTTCGGGCGAGGTTGTGATACGCCTTCTTGGCCTCCAAACTCGGTTTCCACTCGGTGGCGTGATTTGCTGCTTCCTCGGCCCGGGCGAGCGATTCCTCGGCCCGACGGCGAAGCTCCTCGGCCTTTTTCTTGATCTCGACATCGTCCGGGACGAGCTTGTATTCTTCCTCGGCGATCTGAGCTTCGATCTCGTCCATCTCAACGTACAGACGCCCGACGCTCATCATATATCTCGCCTCAAAACTCTCCTGCTCGGCACGCAGGTCGACCATCGCCTCTTCGCTGTCGGCCAGACGCTCCGTCAGACGCTCGACCACACGGAGCTTCTTAGCTAATTCAATTTCCTCAGGCAGCAACGGATGCATAAGTTCTGAGTTTACTGTGCCGAAAGAAAATTAACCACAGATGGACACGGATTAGCACAGATATGAGGGCAGCAAATCAAAACACTTATTCTTTTCTTCATCTGTGTTCATCCGTGTAAATCTGTGGCTAACTACTCTTAAACTTCTCCCGAATCTTCACCGCTCGTTCGATGAGGTCGCTGTTCTCCAATATCTTTAGCCGCAGGTCTTTGTCTAGTGTTGGATTATCGGCTAGGAATTTGTTGATGATCGCGAGGGCTTCCTCTGAACGTTGGCCGCCGATGAAGGCGGCGAGCCAGCCGTTTACAAAGAATATTTTGCGGCTTCGTTTCAAGGTTGGCAGCTCTTTCAAAGCGCGTTCGAGATATGGCAATGAGAGTTCGCTGTGACGTGTCGAGTTGAACGGCGTAACCGCGGCTTCGATCCAGCTTTCGCTGATCTCTTTGTTGTTTACGAAATCGTTCCAGTATTTCTCGCGATTCTCTTTCGTAGGGATCGCGGCGCGTGCGGCGTAGGCGTAGCGTTTGGCGTCGTCGGTGGTGTCGATGCGTATGAGTTCGTCTAGTAGCGCCGGTGCCGCGGGGTCGCCTAGGCTGAGCAGTTTGGTGACGATGTCGTAGCGGTCTTTGATACGAAGGTCGATCACAGGGTTTGCTGCGCGGACGAGTTTGCCGCCGATCGTGGCGGTTCCGGAGCGCATCTTGGTGTTACCGCCGCCAATGCCTAGATCGCTGTTGTAGATCTGCTTGAGTGCGCTCCTCGCGTTCTCGGTCGAAGCGATATTCAGGAACGCTCGGTAAAACGTGATCCGCTGCCCCGCGGTCGGTGCGTTTTGAATGCGATCGATGAGGACGGACTCGAGGCGTGACTGCAGGTCGCCGGTCTTGTCGGGCATGTAGTACCGCATTGCGGTCGAGACGCGGCCGAGCAGGGTTTGGACGGTGGTTTCGTCTTGCTCCCCTCCTTTCGAAGGAGGGGTGGATGCGGCCACCGCAGACGGGGTGGTTGTTCCGAGATTCTTTATCACCAACTCCACATAATCCCGCGGATCAAGCTCGCCCTCGCGGACGCTGTCCCAGAGGCTGCCCCACATCATTGTGCGGAGGAAATCGTCCTTTTGATTCTGGATATTTTTCAGAACGTAATCGCGGCTTTTGTTATTGAGGAGGAAGATGCCGTAGCCGTAGTCTTGGTAGTTAAGAAAGACAAAATTGGGGCTGACTACTTCATTATTATCGCCGTCGGTGAATACGAAGAGGGGCGACCGACCGTCATAGGAACCCTCGTCATCAAACAGACTTACTTCGACCACCTTTCTAACGTTGCCTGGGAACACGCCAAGCACTTTGAACTTTTGTGTCCACTTCGAACGGTCGTCTTCAAGAATACTGCGCTGAGATCGGTATCCTTCGAAAAGACCCGGATTGATGACCTTTCCCTTCACGTGTGGTTCCCAGACTCTAAGAATAGACGACGTGCCTTGAATTCTCGGCATGCTTCGTTGGGTTACCCAGCGTTTGAGTGACTTACGGAAATCCTCTCGCAAATAGTCTTCAGCCTCCTTTGAAATGGGCCTCGAATCGTACGCACGAAAATCGCCTCGCCAGCCCGCATCCTCAAACTCCTTCACCAGATCTTCCCAGCCCGCGTTCGCGTACTCGTGCTTCTTCAAAAACGCGCGGACGGCGGTTTGGAATTTGTCGGGGCCGAGGTAGAACTCGGCTTGTTTTAGGAACGAAGGCGCTTTGCGGTAGACGATATTGCCGTAGGCGCTCTTGGCGGAATTGAGGTTGGCGATCTCCTGGTAGATGGGCGTGGTGCCTTTGGTGGAGTCGGTGAGGTAGGCGGCCTGTTTGTTGCGTTCGTAGAAGACCTTCCAGGCGTTGTATTCGGGCATGACCGCCTCCAGCGTCTTGTACGCCATGAACTCGGCAAAGCCCTCTTTCAGCCATAGGTCGTCGAACCATTTCATCGTCACCGTGTCGCCAAACCACTGATGCGCCGCTTCGTGAAAGATGACGTTGGCACGCGAGATATAGTCGTTCTTAGTCGGCTCCTGCGGAAAGATGACGGACGCCTCACGCAAAAACGTCGCCCCGGCATGCTCCATCCCGCCAAACGGAAACTCGGGGATCAGCACAATGTCGTACTTCGGAAACGGGAATTTGTAGTCGAAATAGGTTTCGAGAAACTTAATGCACTCGCGGTTAAGCCGAAAGACTTCGGCAGCGTGAGGCTTGAATTTGGCGGCTTGGGACTTGCGGACGTAGATCGAAATCGGCGTCCTGTCAGAACCGCCTGCGTAAGCGGGCGGCGTGGACGTGGCATTTGGTGGAAGTTGAGCAATGGGGCTCGAAGGCGGACTCGCTATAGCATTCGTACCGTACGATAAAGTAACTGGCATTAGCCCGTCGGGTCTGAACTCTGCAAATGGACCAGCTGCAAATGAAAAAACATAAGTACTGATAGGTTTCGTTTCCGGGAATTCATAGAGAATTCCTTCGTACCTACCTGCCACGTCCGACGATAACCCGTCTGCCAGAAGCGTAATGCGGGGCCGCTCGTTAGACACTACCGTCAAGCCGGACGTTGAAACTGACAGTGTAAACCTCGCCTTCAGATCGGGCTGGTCAAACACCGGGAAGGCGGTGCTGGCGTCGGACGGGACGAAGAGCGAGTAGATGTATTCCGCTCCGTCCTCTTTATCCACATACCGCGTGATCGCCGACCCGCTCGTCAGTATCGGCGAAGTGAAATCAAGCTTGATGACGTTCTCACCCGCGACCACGCCGTCGCGGAAGATGAGGTGTTCGTTGGATTCCTCGTACCGACAAATATTCGTAAAGCTCGGAGAAAGATTTGCTGGCCGACCATTAAGCTCAATATTAGTCACCGACGATTTTTCTTCATGACCTCGGATTCTCCGCCAATCTAATATTATTGGCGTCTGCGGAGCCGTTAAGTTGATATTAGGACATGGAGCTTTCTCTGATGACGAAGCCGGTGACGAAGACGCGTCAATGCCGCCAGAGACTTTTACCCGAATCTCGATCGTGCCTTTCAGCACCGGCGACATCTTTTCGAGGGTTAGGTTCAGCTTGTAGCGAACATCGCTGTAATGCGCGGCTCGCCATTTCGCGAGGTCGTGCGAAACGCCGGGTTCGATGGCCGGGCTCTGCGCAAATGCCGTCATTGCTGCGATCAAGGTGATGAATAATAGCCGAAGGAGCATATTTTTAGTTTCCTCGTAATGAATTGTACGTTCAACACACTAGCCACTTAAGCCCGCGGAGTGCGCAATGCCATCCGGGGAGTGCGCAATGCCATCCGGGAAGTGCTCAATGCCATCCGGGAAGTGCGCAATGCCAGAGGGGGAGTGCGCAACGCCATCCGGGGAGTGCGCAATGCCAGAGGGGGAGTGCACAATGCCAGAGGGGGAGTGCAAAATGCCGTCCGCGGAGTGCGCGATGGCAAAGGTATCGGCTACAGTGCCATTCATATTGCACACTATCGGACCCGTTAGTCCCGCGACCTCAATACGATATATTTCTCAAATAACTTAGGCGGCAAACCTTGCGAAAAGGTTGCCGCCTATGGGTCGTTCAAATATCATTCAATGCTAAAGATTAAAGTTAAAACTCACGAATCCGTTCGCTTTGACCGGTTGGCCGTCGCGGGTGAAGGGTTTGAAGCGCCATTTTTTGATCGCGTCGCGGGCCGCTCCCTGGAGCATTGCCGGGCCGCTGGTCTTCTGCACCTGAGCGACCTCGCCCTGTTCGTTGACGGTGAATTCGACCTTGACGATGCCTGTCGTGCGGGTCGTTTTGGCGGCCGGAGGATAGACCGGCGGTGCCTGTCGGGTCGCGTATGGGACGAGCGAACCGACATCGAGCGGCGAACCGTCATTCGCGTCCGGCTTGGCGGCTACCGTTGGTACGGTCGTCGGTTCATCTTTAGGCTTCGCGGTCGTGGACGGCGGTGCTGACGGTATCACGACCGGCTTCACCTCGCGTTCGCGGATCAATGGACGCGTTGTGGCCGGATCATTACCTGCGACCGGTTGCTTGACGACCGGAGCCGGCGGCATCTGATTTGTGTTGACGGCGACGAGTTCGCCATTCGGGATCTCGGTGACGGCACTTGTCACGACCGTTCGCGAACTCGACATCTGCTCACGCGAGTCCGCAACCTCGTCCCTCCACCGGCGGGCATCGTAATCGTCGCGGGCAATGATGCTGCGCGAATTACTCGCCTCTTCAAGCAAGGCGATCGCGTCGGGCGATTTCGATGGTGTTTTGCCGATCTCTTTCGACTGCGTGATGACGATCTCGAGCGTCTCGCGCATCTTCTCAAGGTCATTCAAAGCCTCAAGCGGCAGAGTCTTGTCTGTCATGCTCAGGCCGAGTGCACGGTAACGTTCCGCACGATTCTTCGCGTCCTTGACGACCTGTCCGGCGATCGAGGTGTAGAATGCTGAGGCGTTCGGTTTGGTGGTTTTCTGAGCGTTGAAGTATTCGTTGAGGAAATCTTGTGCGCGTTTGTAATCGCCCTGCTCGAGGTAGCTGTTCATCAGCAGAACATTGACGACGCCCTGCACTGACGAATCGGCCGTTTCTTTGCGGATGTTCTCGAGTTCGAAGATGGCGGCGTTGTAATTTCGCACGGCGATGAACGCCTTTGCCTTCGAAATGCGCTCACGCATTATATCGCCCGAGGTCGGCACCGCAACCTGCGGCACGATCGGCGGCGGCAGCGTCTGAGCGTCCGC
>JAYSZT010000256.1:0-7768 GCA_043737915.1 Acidobacteriota bacterium | reverse complement strand
TGAGTTGGGTGTCGATGTCGATCATCGGTGGTAGGTTGCTACTCCGTGTCGGATACCGAACGATAACGCTGGTCGGGTTCGTCCTGATGATGACGGGCTTTATTTTACTCGCAATGTTCGGACGTGAAACGCCGCATTATTATCTGTACATTGATCTTGCCCTGATCGGTTCCGGTTTGGGCTTGACGATGCTGACGCTCCTGATCGCGGTTCAACAAGCGGTCGAGCGAACTCAACTGGGCCTTGCGACCTCGCTGAGCCAATTCTCACGAGCAATCGGCGGAGCATTCGGTGTTGCGATAATGGGTGCCGTCTTGAGTGCGGGACTGGTTACGCAGTTGAACCGGGTTGCGACCCAGACTAACAGCGTCATAACGATCGAGGAAGCTCAGACCTTTGCCGCAAATCCAAACGCTCTCATCGAACCTGCCGCCCGAGCCGCACTGCCCACTGCAAAACTAGATGTTCTCGAAGAGGCAATGGCGTCCGCAGTTCGTCCGGTGTTTTGGGTTGGTGCGTTGGTCTGCGTTTTTGCCCTGTTGGTAGCTTTCTTTCTTCCGGGCAAAAAACTCGGTAGCGAAGAGGTTGCGGCGGCCGACGATTGCGGGGAAACGATGCTGATGGCGGAGCAAACTACTATCAACGCCAGGAACCAACCGCGGTCTGAAGATTAACTACGGAATTTTCGTTTGCGGAGCCGTGTTAGAGTTGGATTCTTTCAATGCAAGCTGCGTCTCCGGGTCGCCTTCTTTTTGGATATCTTCGGGTGATCTCCATCCTGCCTTTTTCAACAGTTCAAGAGCGAATCGGACGGGCACAGCCATATTTGCAGCCGTATTTTCGGTAAACACACCAAAGTTTACTCCGATAACCTTGCCGGCCTGACCGAAGAGTGGTGCTCCGGAACCGCCCTCGGCTGTTTTCGCGTCGTGAACTATCCGCCGGGCATCGAGGTCAGTGACCGCGCCCTGGGTTGTGAGCGGGACGATCTTTTGCGACTGTGCGAGAAAGTTGATCAAATTCTGACGCGAATTGCCAAAGCGTTGATTGATCGATTTCGCAACGTCATCATCGACCATCGCCAGTAGGCGATCAGGGCCGTTCGGGTAACCCATCGTGACCACGGTCTTACCGACAGCAGCGGATTCGCCGTCGAGTTCGAGCGGAATTGCAGGTAAATTCTCAGGCAAAAGAGTCGCATCGATCGTAGCGATGCCGATATCGTCACGACGGCCGAGCTCGCGGACCTTAAGCGTGAACGGCGTTGCGATGTTAGGGAAGTAGATGACGAGCCGCTTCACACGGGCACGGCCGCTGGCGGCGAGCATCATTTGCTTGACGTTATCGTCCTCTTCCCAGGGCTGCAGCACGTGACGATTGGTAACGATGTAGCCGCCGCCAACGTGGAAGCCAGTTCCGATGAAATCATATTCGACCGGTGAACCGTTACCCTCGGTCGACAAGCCGATCTGCGGTTGCGGGGGCAGCCGGCTCGGGTCTTCTGATTGCGTCGGCTCGTACGGATTCGGCCTAAAAGCCTGCGGATCGGCGTAACGCAAGACCTTGCCGCTCTTCTTATCGACCAAGTCGTAAACGCCGACGATCAGGCAGACGGCACCGCCGTATTCGACCCGCAGATTTGGAGCGAGCGAAACGGTACGAATCATTTCTCTGTTCGTTTTATCGAGTTCGCCAATTTGGTCGTTATTCTGTCCGATTTTTTTTTCGAGGTTCGTAATGATCAAACTTTGCCGCTCGGCTTGTAGGCGGCTTTCCTGCAGTTCTTTATTCACCGCGTAACCGATGTAGAAAACGCCTGTAATGAAGCCGAGAACGAGGACGAGCGTGATCAGCTTTGTCGTGACCGAGATCTCGCGGGCGAGTTCGCGGGTGAATTCTCGCAAGAACGCCTTCGCGTCGTCGCGTTTGGCGGAGGTTGCAGATTCAAGTGCCGCTGCCTCGATGAACTGAGCGATCTGCGGCTGCTCTCGATTGGTCGTGATGAGCGACGATTTGGTCTCGAGCGAAAAGAATGAGAACGAAATGCCCGAATCATCCACCGCAATAACATCGCCATCGGTGATCGCGATGAACCGCCGCATTGGTTTTTCGTTGATGGTGAGATCGAGTGACCCGTTAAAGTCGATAATGCGGTAGGCTCCGTCGGCATTCTCTAGGTCAAACCACATTCCGCCGCCGTTAGTTTTCGGCGTATGGATCTGCAGATCGCTGGTCTCGTCCGACCCGACGCGAATACGCTCCTGCGAGAAAAACTCAGTGCGTTTTTCGGTGCCGACCGTGATGTGAATGATGATACCGACTGCCATTTAATGCTTCAAATCTTCGTTGAGAGTTTACCATAAAGCACGTCAGCGCTAATGTGATTTATCACACATCGTGGCAGAATAAATGTTATGAGTAAGACCAAATTCGTAACCGATCAAACCGAACTCGAAAAGCTGGCACCAATGATCAAAGCTCCGATCGAGCGGCACGTCTTTGTCTGCAACGGAAAATCGTGCCTCGCCGTCGGCAGTGCCGATGTAAAAGCCGAGTTCGAGCGAATACTCGAAGCAAAAGGTCTCCGCCAAGGCAAAGAGAAAAAAGGCCGCAACCCGATGGGCAAGATCCTCCTCACCGACTGCGGCTCCATCGGCTTCTGCTCCCTCGGCACCGCCGTCATGGTCCACCCCGACGGCACAATGTACGGTCAGGTCATTCCCGAAGACGCAGCCGAGATCATCGAAGAGCATTTGGAGAAGGGGAAGGTTGTTGAGAGACTGGCGTTAATGCACCTGTCAGAACCGCCTGCGTAAGCGGGCGGCCAGTTCGATTGCGACAAACTCGCCGCCCCCTAACGGGAGGCGGTTCTGACAAGACACATCAAAAAAGGAAATGTCGTCAAAAGACTGGCGCTGATGGAGCTTCGCTGAGAGCGATTAGACTCGATCCTTGTCGCGCGGAAGCTTAAGTATTTCAGTAATCTGGGCCCAGAGTTGCCCGTCGAGGATGCCCTCGCGCCTCCATCGGTTGAGGTCCGCGATTACATCGAAAGAGGAGCAAAGCGCCATCCTCAACACCATTCGGACGAGCGAATCCTCTGGGAGGCCGTGGAATAGGGCCTCACGAATAGGGTCAGGTACGCTCGGGGTATTGCCGCCGAATTTGTTGCGGTGGAGAGCGGCCTCTAGTTCCTTTGCTTCAAGCTTGTTGGCACACCGAATGAAATAACGATTGAAGACCGCACCGTCGTGCCCGAAGAGACTGTATAGGCGCACGGTCATTGCTTTGAAGTGATTAGTCGTAGTCGCGCTGGGGGAATCAAAAATGACTCGCGCTCGGTTTTTCTTCCCGTGGCCGATTATTACCGCATGATCGTCGATTGTCAGAATGTAAACGAGAAAAACTCCCGCCGGAATGTCAGCGACGCTATCAGGTCGCTCCAGTACGAAACCGCTTTCACGGCTTTCTAGGAAACCTTCTAATTGATCTGCATCTGCAATGCGCATTTCGTCGCTGTGCGGAATCGGCCTGACTGATTTACTTACAATCAACGTCGTTGATAATACACCAACTTCGGTACTATCAACGACGGTGGATGTCGAAAACTAAGGTGTTTTCGTTTTCTTGGTGAGGCCGGATTTGCGTTCGGATTTGCGGACGAAGCCCATGGCGCCGTAGAGTGGGCTGTCGTCGCCGTAGGCGGGATCGCCGGCGACGCCTTGGCCGACTTTTGAGCGTTTTTCGTCGAGAGCGGCGTACATATCGTCGCGGGCCTCGCGTTTTAGCTTGAGTTGTGCCTCGAGATCATCAATCGCGGCATCTGCAGCAGCGGCCGTGGTGATTTCCGTATTGAAATCTCCCTGCTTTATGCCATTAAACGTCGCGGCAGGAGCCCCTTCGGACCAAGCGTGATTCATTACATTACATTGTTACTTGACCCTCTTACATTTTCATTCGCCATCTTTATATCTCCTTTGTATTTTGTTAATAATCAGTGAAACACGGGCTAATCCACGTTTTCCCGAACATAATATACCCGATCAAAACACACGTCAACACGATATAATTCGACTTTTATATCTTTTAATTTCTTATCTTGCTCTTTTAATTTTGGAGAATGGTCGTTTAATTCGTACATTCAACCTTTTAATTCCGAAATAAAAGACCAAGATGGCTAGATAAACGTCTTACTTGGGAAATAAAAGATATATTTCGTTTTCTAAATCGCTAAAAACAAAAATAGAAGGTGTAAAACGCTATCGATGAAGCAAACACCGTTAACTTAGCTTCGTGGTTTATCCTGTTGCCACTATGCAAACTCAATCACAATGCCAGCGGAAGTTCTCATAGGTAGGTTATTGAACGGGTACTGATTTGCGTTGCTTTAATCGATTTTACCTTCCGCCCGATCCCGTGTTCAAACGTAATCTGTCTGATCCAATTGTTATGTGAATCGTATTCAAGCTTATACGTTTCTTTCTGGAAAAGTTTCCCCTTAGCGTCATATTGTGACCACTCGATAGGGTTGCCATGTTTGTCGTATTTATAACGAGAGGAATGAACAGTATCGCCATCGGGGAAGAGGATGTCAGTTATGGCCCCGGATTTGTTGAATAAGAATATTTGCTTATCGAATGAATCTGGTCTCAAGAAGTCTCTGTTCACCTCAACTCGCCCACTATTAACATGAGTGAATTTTTCCTCGAAACTTCGGTCGCCCAAAAGAAAATGCTCAATCGTCGACAGCCTGCCAAGTTGATCGTAGGAGTAACTGGACTTCGTACCGGTTACTTTTCCGTTTAATTCAAACAACTCTTGTCGGACAAGTCGCCCCTTTTTATCAAAGTAATAAGAAATTTTTCTGAACGGTTGTTGCCCTCCTGGGAAAATTGTTACTTCAATAGATTCGTTCGAAAACTAATGTCCTCGCGATATTGTTTCCGATCGGCAACTTCGACTCCACGATCCTTACGGACTGTGAACGACTCGAATTGTATAGATTTCACCGGACCGTACGCAGACGCACTGTTCCAGTTCGCCTTACGAGTTACTTTGGAAAGAAGTAACTCACGCGTCATGCCGTTTTGCGAATAAATTGCGACAACCGAGAAAGCAATCAAGAGGAATGAAAAACAACTTCGTTGCATAATTACCAGACATTTATTGTCGCATCTCCGTCAATATCTCATCCACCACCTTCTTAGCATCGCCGAAGAGCATTAGCGTGTTTTCTTTGTAGAACAGGGGGTTGTCGACGCCGGCGTAGCCGCTGGCCATGCCGCGTTTCATGACGATGGTGTCGCGGGCTTCCCAGCAGTGGAGGACGGGCATGCCGGCGATGGGCGAGCCGGGGTCGTCCATGGCGGAGGGGTTGACGATGTCGTTGGCTCCGATGACCCAGGCGACGTCGGTGGTGGCGAATTCGTCGTTGACCTCGTCCATCTCATACACGATGTCGTAGGGGATGTTGGCTTCGGCGAGGAGGACGTTCATGTGTCCGGGCAGACGGCCGGCAACAGGGTGGATGGCGAATTTGACATCGACATTTTTCGCTTTGAGGATCTTAACCACCTCGGCGAGCGAATGCTGAGCCTGTGCAACGGCGAGTCCGTAGCCGGGGATGATGATGATCTTGCGTGCATTTGAGAGCAGATCGGCGGCTGCGGGTGATTCGATGGCGTGGACCTCGCCGGCCGGTGCCGCGGCTGAACTTGAACTCGAACTGGTGTCGGTTCCGAATCCGCCGAGCATGACACTGACGAACGAGCGGTTCATGCCCTGGCACATAATATAGCTGAGGATCGCACCGCTTGAACCGACGAGTGCTCCGGTGATGATAAGCAGGTCGTTCCCCAACATAAAGCCCGCCGCCGCCGCCGCCCAGCCGGAATAACTGTTAAGCATCGACACGACCACCGGCATATCCGCTCCGCCGATCGCCATGATGAAGTGAACGCCGAGAATTCCTGTCAAAACCGTCGCTATGATCAACGGCCACTGGCCGGTCGTCGAATCGGGTGACATAAGAAATGCCGCCCCGAGCCCGATGGTTACAAGCAACATGATCAAATTGATAACATGCCTGCCCGGCAGCATAAACGGCTTGCCGCCGATCGAGCCGCGGAGTTTGAGAAACGCGATGACCGAGCCCGTAAACGTGACCGAACCGATAATCACGCCGAGAAAGATCTCGACAAGATGCAAAGTGTGCTCGCCCGAAGACATCGGCTTCTGCGGCCCGAGGTAGGTCGCAAACCCAACCAGCACAGCCGCAAGTCCGACAAAACTATGCAGCATCGCCACGAGCTCCGGCATCGACGTCATCTGCACCCGCGAAGCCAGGATCGCACCGATAACCAAACCGGGAATCAACGCCGCCGCCAAAACTGGCAGCCCGCCAACCTGCATCCCCGCCGCCGTTGCAACAAGAGCGATCAGCATCCCCAGAATGCCGTAAAGATTCCCACGCCTCGCGGTCGTCTGCTGCGACAACCCGCCAAGGCTCAAAATAAACAACGCACTCGCGGCGATGTAGGCGATAGTGATTAGGCTTTGTTGCATGAAAAATCGATCAAGATAATGTCAAAAACGAAGCAAAATCGTCCTCGACAAATTCAGATACCTTCGAGAATTCCCGTCGGATAAGATTTTCAACCTCTCTGGTTGAACAGTTTCCAAGCCGTATCCAAATAACCTTTGGCGGAAACCCAAACAGCAAACTGCGGTCGTGCATATCCGAATCTTTTGAAACGATTACGAAGTCTTCATCGACCGCCAATTGCCAAACTTTTGGATCCTCGGAAGACTCAAGTCCGACGCGGCGCACGTGCGTTGACTGCGGAAAAAGATTGGCTAGCTGCTCGGCCAATCGGTGCGATAAATTTTCGTCAAAAAGTAACTTCACGCGGCAACCGGAACCTGCATCAATCTACGTTCTCGGTCAGCCGCGAACGCAATTGCCGCTTTGAGATCGTCGCGGGTTAGATCAGGAAAATCCTCCAGTATCTCCTCAACTGTCATTTCAGAGGCAAGATATTCTAAAACCTCATAAACCGTAATGCGAAGTCCGCGAATACAGGGTTTTCCGCCGCGTTTGTTTGGTTCGATGGTTATGTATTTTTGATAATCCATAATTGCTCAAGTATATTCGCTAACCCGCCACCATCCAAGATCTATCTCAACCTTCACTCTTGATTGAGTGGAGGTAATTTGTCCACAAATCCAAAAGCGACCCATATTTGGAGGCCTGTGGGGTTGTCGTTCCCTCTGCACTCACAGAAACTGCTTCGCATTCCAGAAGCACATCCGCGATCTTCTCGGTAGTTTCCTCATCGAAACCAATTTGAAAAAAATCGTCGTGCGAGTTGCCAATGTGCTGCACCGGCGTTGCTATCGGATCCTTCAACAATATTTGCTCGATTCTCGAGGCAATTTCGGGTTCCGAGTCAGCGAGTGCCATTGCGGTATCTCGCAGTACCGACCTGCGAAAAGAAATTGGTTGCGAACAAATCTTTTTGTAATCTACCTGATCCACAAAAATGCCTTATTTTCTAAACATCGCCAACATCCGATTCGTGACCAAAAATCCTCCCGCGATATTGATCGCGGCGACCAGGACAGCGATGGCGCCGAGGATGGTGGTAACGCTGAGGTCGGTGCCAATCAGTTGGAGCATGCCGCCGACGAGGATGATGCCGCTGATGGCGTTGGTGACGCTCATGAGCGGGGTGTGGAGAGCCGGTTTGACGCTCCAGACGACCTGGAA
>JAYSZT010000255.1:0-16762 GCA_043737915.1 Acidobacteriota bacterium | reverse complement strand
GCGATTCCAACGGAGCCGCGGTAGTCGGTGCGACCGTTACTGCTCGTAACATCGGAACGGGAACCGAGCGTACGGCAACGACCGATACGAGCGGACTTTATCGTTTTCCGCTTTTGCCGCTGGGAAGTTTCAGAGTTACGGTGGAGGCGGCGAATTTTAAGCGTCTAGTCCGCGAAGGTATTACCTTGGTTGCGGGTCAGACTGCGACTATCGACGTGGCGTTAGAGGTCGGAGCGATGGAGACCACCGTCACAATTACCTCGGATGCCCCGATCGCCGACACTGGTAAGATCGACGTGGGCCGTGTAATGAATGCCCGCGAGGTTGAGAGTCTTCCACTCGTTTCACGAAATCCATACAACTACGCTCTCCTTCAGGCTAATGTCACGGGACGACCGAATCAGGAGTTCGGTGTGCCGCGAATCAATGCGAACGGCTACACGCGACGAACAAATTATCAGCTCGACGGTAATAACAACACTCAGGCAGACCGTGGAGGCATTAGATTAATGCCCATCTCAGAGACTTTCGTCAGCGAGGTTCAACTTGTAACGAACGGCTTCTCTGCGGAATTCGGCAACACTCCGGGCTTGATCATGAATGCTATTACGCCGAACGGTACCAACTCACTTCGAGGTTCAGCTAGCTACCGTTTTAGACGTACAGGCATGTCATCGCGGCCTTTCAATCTTTCGCCAAGCGCGGTAAAACCTGGAACGAAGGTCGATAACATCACTGGAGCTATCGGTGGTCCGATCATCAAAGATCGTTGGCACTTCTATGGCGGATATGAATGGGTAAACCGAAACTTGGCAGGTGAACCTCAGCGCACGATTACGATAAACGCTGCTGATCAAGCAGACTTGATAGCAGCAGGTGTTTCGGCCTCGGCTTTCCCGACGGCAATCCCGACCGCCCAGAAGGTGAATTTTTATATCTTCCGCACGGACGCTCAGCTAAATTCCGCGAACCGGTTAACCAGCCGTTTCAATTATTTTAAGAATCTTTCTCCAGACAACATCGCGGGCGGTGCTAACACTCTGGAACGAACTATAGACTTCGACGACAAATCGTATTCGCTTGGAGTTCAGCTCGCCTCAATCCTTTCATCGAAGGTTCTTAACGAATTCCGATATCAATACGCTAAACGAAATTCGACGAATGTTGCTAACGGGAGTTCGGGAACCGGTCCAAGCATCGTGATAACCCGCGTGAACCCACTGCGGCCTGGGTCGGGCGGTGCCAATTTTGGAGCACCCGAGAACGACGATACTATTTCTCCACTTCAGGTTACGAATCAGATCCAGGACAATCTGACGTGGACACTGGGTAGCCATGTTACGAAATTCGGCGGCGGGCTTAATAGAATCGACGATACCCGACGTTCGAACGTATTTGCACGGTACACGTTTGCCACTCTACAGGACTACTTAAACGCGAAGAACGGAATTACCCCGAGGAGTTATACAACATACCTTGAGGCATTTGGCGACCCTAACATTAAATACAAGTCGACATTTTATAATTTCTTTGCGCAGGATGATTGGAAGATCAAACGCAACCTAAAGATCAATTTCGGCGTTCGTTATGATCAATACGATGTCCCTGAAGCCAATGCATCGTCGCCTTTTGTTACCTCACAAAAGTTTAACGTCGATAAGAACAATTTCGCTCCGCGTCTCGGTATAGTCTACGGTCTTCGAGACGGGCGTCTGCCAACGGTAATTCGTGCAAGTGCCGGGATCTACTACGATACGGTCTATCTTGATTTTTACCAGAGAGCTTTGCAGAACAACGGTAGCCCGAGATACTTCAATTTCTCGTTTGGTCCTTCGACACCCGGCTCACCTGCTTTCCCTGGAACGCTCGGATCTCTTCCTCCGGGAGCAGTCTTACCTGTTCAAAGTATTGATACATTGGCTTCTGACTTTGAGAACATGTACGCGATGCACGTCAATGCACAAGTTGAACAGGCTTTGACTGAGAATCTTTCGATTACGGTTGGATTTATTCATTCCGGTGGGCGTCACATACCTCTCTACCGAAATATCAATCGGATAAGGACAGGCTCCACGCTTGCGGACGGACGGCCGATCTATAGTAATGCGATCAATGCTGGAACCCGGGTCGACCCTAGATTCAACAACATACTTATGGCGGAGTCGGGCGGTAACTCATCGTACAACGCTATGACGCTCCAACTAAATAAGCGTTTTTCGGAAGGTTATCAATTCAGCGCAAACTACACATTATCAAAAGCCGAGGACGATGCCCCCGAACAGAATTTGGTTGCGACACAGATCGGCAATCTCGTTGTTCAGGATCCGTCGAATCGCGGTCGCGATAAGGGGCTGTCGCTCGCAGACCAACGCCATACCTTTGTGATGTCGTTTGTTGGAAGGCCGCAGTTCAATTTCGAAAATAAAGCTTTGAGCTATTTGGTAAACAACAACCAATTTGGAATCATCGCAACCGCTAACAGTGGAGAAAGATTCAACATTGTTGCAGCTACTGATATAAACCTTGATGGTTTTACCGGCTCGGACAATCCGGTCGGTATCACCCGAAATTCAGGAAAGACTCCGAAGCAAACTAATGTCGATTTGCGCTACTCGCGTTTCATCAATTTCACAGAGCGATTCAAGATGGAAGCGTTCGCGGAATTTCTGAACGTGTTCAACATCAATAGTATCTTCCAGATCAACAGTCTGACGGTTACGACAGATGCTGCAGGCAACCCGACTCAGGCATTTCCTACTGTTCAGACGCGGCCAGTAACCTCGTTAGACAGTCGTCAGTTACAGATAGGCTTTAAGTTCAGTTTCTAACCGCTGTATTTGGGCCGCTTGTTGGCGATGGAGAAATGAAAATCAATTCTCCGGAACCGACGAGCGGCTCAATTTTTTTTACACTTTTAGTTCCGACCGGAGCCAGTGTAAGTAATTTGAACAGGTTAGGTTTGTTTCATGTTGGCTTTTCCGATAATCCAAGTTGCCCGTTAGCGACAGACATTCTAGAAGTTTCATTTCTAGTCTTCATCTAGTTCCCATCAGATGACGCTTCCAGTGCATGTATTTCCAAAAATCCTATGAGTGTTGAGAATGATCCAAAAGACGGCGAAGTCGAAGAACTTCCGGATAACTGGTGGTATCGAGTTTACGTTGCTGTAATTATCTCGCTCATAATAGTTCTCTCGTTACTTTGGTCCTTTTCGCGTTACTTTTCGAACTAAAAAACAAAAATGAAATACCTCGATTGGGCGATCGTCGTTGCATATTTGGTTTACGTCATTTGGGACGGTATTCGGATGACCAAACATAGCGGCGATGTAGAAGGATATTTCCTTGCGAATCGGAGTCTGCCTTGGTGGGCGGTCGGTCTTTCCGTAATGGCGACCCAACTGTCGGCGATCACACTCGTCGGCACGACGGGACAAGCTTACACGGACGGGATGCGGTTTATTCAGTTCTACTACGGACTGCCGTTGGCGATGATCATACTTTGTATCACCGTCGTTCCATTCTTTTACAGAGCGAAAGTTTACACCGCCTACGAATATCTAGAAAAACGATTCGACGCAAAAACGCGTAGTCTCACAAGCGCTCTTTTTCTGCTGTCGAGAGGTCTCGGAGTCGGAGTGATCATCGCAGCTCCGTCAGTTATCCTTTCCATCGTACTTGGATGGAGCGAGGTGGCGACGATCTTCCTGATCGGTTTGTCGACGACCATTTACACGATGGTTGGCGGCGTTCAGGCGGTGACCTGGACGGACGTCAAGCAAATGATCGTGATCTTCTTCGGTCTGTTCGTCTGTATCATCGTCATCGTCTCTCAATTTCCCGAGCAGGTTTCGCTGACGGATGGACTCTATCTCGCCGGATCGCTGGGCAAGCTCGAAACGATCAATACGAGTTTCGACCTAACCGAAAAATACACGATCTGGTCCGGAATGATTGCGGCATTGTTCTTATTTCTTTCATATTTCGGCTGCGATCAGAGCCAGGTCCAGCGATTTTTGACGGCGAAGTCGGTAAGTCAAGGCCGAACGTCGCTTCTGATGAGTGCCTTTCTCAAGATCCCGATGCAGTTCATGATCTTGTTGGTTGGCGTTCTGGTATTTGTTTTCTACCAGTTCGTCCAACCGCCCATGATCTTTAACTCGGTCGCGGTAGAAAAGGTTCAGCAAGTCGCCGGTTACACGCAGCTCGAATCCGAATTCTCGGCCGCCCACAAGTCACGCGAAACCGCCGCACTTGCTTTCGTCGGTGATCGAAACGATTCGACGAAACAGGCCTATGTCGAGGCCGATCGGGTCTTTAACGGAGCACGGAAGAATGCAGTGGATTTCGTAAAGACGTCGACGGACAACAAAACATTCAACGACGTGAACTATGTTTTTCCATCCTTCGTCGTCGCGAACATGCCGATGGGAGTGATCGGGTTGATAATTGCCGCTATCTTCGCGGCCGCAATGTCATCGATCTCAGCTGAATTGAATTCACTCGCGACGGCTACCACCATAGATTTCTATCGCAGGCACTTCAAAAAAGAGGCGACCGATAAGCACTACGTTAGATTCGGAAGGATCGCGACGCTCGTGTGGGGATTGTTTGCCTGCGTTGTTGCTATGTATGCGACTAACCTAGGTTCGTTGATCGAGGTCGTTAATAAATTTGGTTCATTTTTTTACGGATCGCTATTGGGAGTTTTCGTTCTCGCATTCGTTGTGAAGCGGGCTCGCGCCCGAGGCGCGTTTTTTGGAATGATGTTTGGGATCGCCTCAGTTTGGGTGGCGAGCACGTATTCGAACATCGAGTTTCTTTGGTTCAATGTCGTCGGATGTCTGGTCACGGTCGGTGCCGGCTACCTGATAAGCCTGACGGTTAGGAGTGAGGATAAATAGGAATTATGTATCGAAATATTTTACGTACTAGCTTTGCAGTCGCGATGATCATCGGTATCGTTGCACAGTCGATCATTATTTCCGCTCAGGTTCGGCCGGTTTACGATAACGGAGCCGCGGGACTGGGTCAAAAACTAAAAAGATTGCAGACGACCGCGAGTGCGATGCATACTGCGGCGCATCCGGACGACGAAGATTCCGGCTTGCTCGCCCGGTTAGCTCGCGGTGACAATGCTCGGGTGTCATATCTATCCCTGACCCGCGGTGAGGGCGGACAGAACGTGATCGGCTCGGAGTTGTTTGAGTCACTCGGTATCATTCGCACCGAAGAGCTTTTGCAGGCTCGTCGATTGGATGGCGGTGAGCAGTTTTTCACGCGATTCATGGAATATGGATTCTCGAAACAGCGTTCCGAGGCGGCACGCATCTGGGGCGAGAAGGAAGTTTTAGGCGATATGGTTCGGGCAATCAGAATGTTTCGTCCGCTGGTTATCATTTCTCGATTCGCCGGAACGCCCGCTGATGGCCACGGACAGCATCAGCTAGCCGGTTATCTAACACCGATCGCCTATAAAGCTGCAGCCGACCGGAATCAGTTTCCCGAACAAATTGCTGAAGGCCTCGAGCCTTGGAAAGCCCTTAAACTTTACGTCGGTCAAGGCTTCGCACCGAACGCGGCGAACCCCGCGACACTCACCGTTCCGACGGGCGGTTTTGATCCGCTTATCGGGCGTACTTATTACGAGATCGCATCTGAGGGTCGCAGTCAGCATAAATCACAGGAGATGGGTTCGATCGAGCCCCGCGGTGCCCAGCAATCGGGACTTCGCATACTCGATTCAAGCGTCAATGACGTTAAGGACGACAAGGGCGTTTTCGATGGTATCGATATCTCAATCAAGGGAATCGCGAAATTCGCTGGCGGTGCCTCTGACCCGTTCAAGTCAAAGCTTTCGGATCTTCAGGCATCGGCTGAGCGAGCTCTGAGCGAGTATGATCCGTATCATCCCGAAAAACTGATACCGGTCCTCGCGAAGGGTATGAAACAGGCTGACGAGGCCGAAATGATGAACCGTGATCCTGAGGTTAAGTTCTTGCTCCGCCAGAAGAAAAAGGACTTTGCCGCTGCTCTACAGGCGGCGTCCGGGATCATCGTCGATGCACTAAGCGATTCAGAAACCGTCGTTGCTGGCGATTCGATCGGCGTTGCTGTTCGCGTATTTGCTCCCGCGGTATCAGGCGTCGAGGTCAAGAGTGTCACTTTGAATGCTCCGGCCGACTGGACCACCAGCGAGGCTGGCGAACCGGCTCAGGAAAGTTCACCATTTCGCCCCCGGAACGAGGTAGCGCTCAAGAGCACGTTCTTAAAGCTGAACTCGGCGGCGAACGCGGCCCCGACGCAGCCGTATTGGCTCGAAGGCCAACGCGACAAATTTACATTCAATTGGACGAACGCCGGACGATCGGCGAATATGCCGTTTCAGGCAGCACTCGTATCCGCAGACGTCAAACTGGTCGCCGGCGGTGAAGAATTTACAGTTTCGAGCCCGCTCGTTTACCGGTACGCCGATCAGATCCGCGGCGAGATCCGACGTGACGTTAATGTGGTGCCGCTCGTGACCAACGCTCTCGAGT
Source organism: Acidobacteriota bacterium (assembly GCA_043737915.1). GTDB lineage: Bacteria > Acidobacteriota > Blastocatellia > Pyrinomonadales > Pyrinomonadaceae > OLB17. The sequence goes on along the minus strand of JAYSZT010000255.1, from coordinate 10,224 downwards.
CGAACCTCGCGATCGTGCCGACATCTCCAAAGGCGTCGAAACAGCGGGTCGTAATGTCGATCACGAATAACTCGCCAAAGGCTGTTTCGGGTTCCGCCAAACTTGATCTTCCCGCAGGTTGGGTAGCTAGCCCGGCGACGAGCGATTTTTCGTTAAAAGGCCGAGGTGAAAAGACCGCCGTTTCGTTTGATGTGACGGTGCCCGCCAATACGAAATCCGGCCCGTATAAGATCTTGGCAAAATCGGTGATCAGCGGTAAAGACTATGCACAAACGGTCTACGAGGTCGCCTATCCGCACATCCAAACACATCGCCGCTACACTCCGTCCGAGCTCGATGTAAAGGTCGTCGACCTTAAAGTTTCGCCGGTCAATGTTGGGTACATAATGGGAACGGGCGACCGCGTCCCCGAGGCCATTAAACTGCTCGGTTTGCCGGTAACAATGCTGTCGGAGAAAGACCTGACGACAGGCGACCTTTCCAAGTTCGATACGATCGTAGTCGGTATTCGAGCGTCGCAGGTTCGACGCGACTTTACGTCTAATAACGAACGCCTGCTCGATTTCGTCAAAAATGGCGGAACGATGATCGTCCAGTATCAGCAGCAGGAATTTATACGAGAAAACTTGCTCCCGTTTCCGGCTAAAATGGAGTCGGTCGTCAACGGAACGCAGCGGATATCAAATGTCCGCGTCGTTGATGAGAACGCTCCCGTGACTATCCTCGAACCGAAAAACGTAGTGTTCAATTTCCCGAATAAGATAGTGAGCACTGACTGGGATAATTGGATACAGGAGCGAAATCTCTACGCTTTGACCGAACTCGACCCAAGGTACACGGCCTTGCTTTCGTGTGCTGACGATGGAGAAACTCCAACCACCGGTGGCCTAGTGTACGCTAAATTGGGTAAGGGGCATTACGTTTATAATTCTTATTCCTTCTTTAGGCAGCTACCGACAGGAAACCCCGGTGCGTATCGCCTGTTAGCCAACCTATTGAGTTTGCCGAAATCACCGGCAAAGTAATCCATCTAAAGCACAGGGACTTTTTATGATCAGTACCTGTGCTTTTTTATTTGTTCATCAGTTCACGTCGAGCACATTCTAAATATGTCTTCAGAAGTACAAGAGAAATTCCCGGCACAGAGTTACAAAGAAAACGTCCTCGCAGATTGTTTTGCAGATGCGAAAGAGTATTTTCTTGATGCATATCATCAGGTTGATCTCGCTCACGCGATAATGCTTGAGGAGCAGGGAATTATCACTTCGGAAGAACTGCGAGTTTTGCTCGTCGCTCTGAAAAATCTTGATTTCGATTCTATTCGAAAGATGGAATACGACGGCAGTTTCGAGGATCTATTTTATCTGCTCCAACGTGAGATCGCTTTGCGGTGCGATCCGGATATTGCCGGAAAGCTCCATACGGCCAGGAGTCGTAACGACATTGACGTCACTATTTACCGTTTGTATCTGAGGCGTTCGACGTTGAAACTGCTTCGATCTGCGATGGATCTGCGAAAGGTCTTTTTGGATCTGGCGGCGAAGAATCACGAGACGATCATTCCGGCATACACTCATACGCAACCGGCTCAGCCGTCGACGATGGCTCATTTACTGCTCGCGATGGCAGAGAATGTGGGCCGAGATATCAAACGTCTGCAGCGGGCGTTTGAGAATATGAACTACTGCCCGCTCGGTTCGGGTGCGATCACGACGACCGGATTTCCGATCAATCGGCATCGCGTCGCCGAACTGCTCGGTTTTACCGCCCCGACCGTTAACTCATACGCATCGATCGCGTCGATAGATTATTTCACGGAATTACTGGGTGCGACCTCGGCGATGCTCGTGAATATCGGCAAGTTTGCACAGGAATTTTTGCTGATGGCGATGATGGAGTTCAACGCGATCCGCCTGCCGGACGGCTTTGTGCAGGGTTCATCGATCATGCCGCAGAAGCGAAATCCGGTCGCTCTTGAACACATCCGGGCGATCGGCAGCAAGGCGCTGGGCCAGTGCATGGGCGTGATTACGAGCGTTCACAACACTCCGTTTGGTGACATCAATGATGTCGAAGACGACCTGCAGCCGCTCATCTACAGCGGGATCAGAGATGCAAATCGTGCCGTTGCTCTATTCGCGAGTACGCTCAAAGCCGCGACATTTAACTACGAAGTTCTACGAAATCGGGCTGGTGAGAATTTCATCGCGGTCACTGAACTGGCGGACACGATCGTTAGGACCGAAGATCTCCCGTTCAGAATTGCCCACAGTATCGTTGGCAAATGTGTTCGAAGGGCGATCGATCAAAATTCTGAGATCACGTTTGAAATGTTGCAGGATATCTCAAAAGAGGTTGTCGGTCGTCCACTGTCGATAACTGAAGAAGGTCTCGCGGCGGCGGTCTCGCCCGAAAACTTCGTCAACATCCGCACGATCTTCGGAGGCACGGCTCCGAGCGAAACGCGGCGAGCATTGGCTGTCGAGCGTGATCATGAAGTGAACGACGATTCGTGGTTCGTATCGACGAATGAAGGTTTGGATAGTGCCGCAGTCGCTTTGAGCGAATCGATCAAGTCCAAATCAATCTAAAATAAACGCTAGCTAACGATCATTCCACCACAACGAGAACGTCGCCGGCGTTTACGGTTTGTCCCTCGGCGGCACGGATATCGGTGATGACGCCGTCTTTCGGGGCCTTTAGTTCGTTTTGCATTTTCATCGCCTCGACGACGACAATTCCGTCGCCTTTCGCTACTTCGGCACCGAGCTCGACCAGAATTCTAACAACCTTACCCGGCATCGCGGTTTTGATCTCGGCTTTGCCCGCAGCGTCTTCATCGGCCTTGCCGGCACCGCGAAGTCGTTTCGGGTCGATGATCTCAACCTCTAGTTCACGCCCGTTTAACGAAACCGCAAACGCCGTCGCCGAACCAGATCTCGGCGAAACCGAAACCTCAGCGATATTGTTCTCATTCTTGATCAAATAAACGCCCTTTTCCGGTTCGGAAACGTCGAGTAAATATTCGCGCCCATCAACCGTAGCGGTGACTTTACGGTCATCGCGGTTGATCTCAACCTCGTGCTTTTCGCCGCTAATTACTGCCTGTATTTTCATTTAGGTTTCCCAATCAATGACCGAGTCGATTGATTCTTCTGCATGAGTGACTGCACTTTTTAGTGAAGGCTGGGCACCAGACATCGCGGTATACTTTCCACTTTCCGACGTCGATCCATACTCGATAAAATAGAATTCACCAGTAACGTCGTTCTGATATTCTTCACTATCAAAAATATCTCCGATTCCGTATCGCATATTGTGCCTTAAGATTCGAATGTCTCACGAAACTTCATTCGCGTAATAAAACAAACCTTTCTTTACAATTTCGGAGTTCGCGTACATTCAATTACCGCCGCGTCGATTTCTCGTATTCGTTCAACAGCAAATTCATAAACTCCTCACGCCGATGATAGAGTTTTTTTGGCTTTCGCGGATCGTGCCTCGCTAACGCATATGCGGTAATCAACGGCAGAGCGACGGTCGAATCGACGTAGCATACGACCGCGTCGGGCAGTTTGTCGGGGTCGACCTTGCCCCAGCTGACGGCTTCGGCGGGCGTGGCGCCGCTGAGGCCGCCGGTGTCGGGGCGGGCATCGGTTATTTGCAGGAAGTAATCGTGGCCTTTCTCATCGATGCCGAGAACCTCTTGGATCTGCGGTTCGGTTTGCAGAGCGAAATTCTTAGGTGAACCGCCACCGAGGATGAATATTGCCGATTTACCGCCTTTTTTGTTTTGTTTGCCGGTGTGAACAACTCCGCGTTTCGCGGCCAGCACGATCGAGGCAGTTTCGTTGACGTCGAGATTTGGGTTAAGGATGAGTTTGCCACCTTGGAGTTCTTTGGCGGCAATGTTCATGCCGATGGACGAATCGCCCGGTGACGAAGTGTATATCGGCACGCCGTACTCATAGGCGACGGCGAGCAGGGATTTTTCTTTGATACCGAGCAGTTTTTCGCGTTCGCGGATGTATTTGCCGCAGAGGTAGTGAAAATCGGCACTGCTCATCGTTTTCTGAAACTCGTCGTGCTCGATCAAGCGGCGAAAAAACGAGTCGGTGTCGAGCAGCACGCTGTAGTCGAAAAAGATGTCGTAGATGCGAACGACCTCTTCGTCACGCAGGATGCGGTCGTCGAGTTTGGCGTCGCCCTGATGCAAACTCAGTCCGATTCCAAAATGCGTGTCGTGATAAAGATTCGCCCCGGTCGATATTATCCAATCGATAAATCCCGCCTTGATGAGCGGAATCAAAGCCGAAATGCCAAGGCCTGCGGGCGTCAAAGCGCCGGTCAGCGTCACGCCGATCGTCACGTCATCCTCGAGCATCTTTTTATCGAAAAGTTGGCACGCCTCACGCAAACGCGCAGCGTTGTAAGCCATAAACGACTCGTCGATCAGGTCGGCGATGTTAGTCTTCTTAGAGATCGGAGTCGGATCGATCCGCTTTCCGCTGAGGAATTTACTTAGTTTCTTTGCCATCACTTTCTAGTATGTCAGTCACCACTTTTTTTGCCGGACGAAAGGCACGAAAAACACGAAAAATTCTTATTCTGTGCCTTTCGTGTATTTCGTGGGCCGAAATTCTTACTTATTCCGCCGCGGCGTCGCATTCGCCTTTTTGGCAGCCTTGAACTGCTCAAATTTGTCTTCGTTCACCGACCATAGAACCGTTCCTGTGAGCAAACCCAAAGCCGGATACACGAGGTGAAAAAAATTAGAAAGCGGCACTCCGCTCAACATCCAACTCACCAGGTTCATTATAACGAAAAAGAAAATGCCGGAAATGACTGCGATTTTCGCGACGAAAACCCTCTTTCCTTTCAGCCGTTGCTTCTCCCAGAGCAGAAATTTCTGTCGCGACATTTTCCTCATCGAATGCGTTTTGTCGCCCACGAAACAAACGAAGCACTAAAAAGGAAGTTTTATTATTTTAGTGCATTTCGTGCCTTTCGTGGGCAATTATTTCTGTTACTTATTCGGCTGCGGAGTAACTCTTAGATAGGGTTTGATCTCGTTCCAGCCTTTGGGGAATTTCGCCTTGGCGTCTTCGTTTGAGACTGACGGGACGATGATGCAGTCTTCGCCGTCTTTCCAGTTTACGGGAGTTGCGACGGAGTAGTTGGCGGTTAGTTGGAGCGAATCGATGACGCGGAGAAGTTCGACGAAGTTCCGTCCGGTCGATGCAGGATAGGTCATGATCAGCTTTACCTTCTTATCCGTGCCGATGACGAAGACCGAACGGACGGTGAACGTGTCGCTGGCGTTCGGGTGGATCATGTCGTAGAGGTCGGCGACTTTTTTATCGCTATCGGCGATCATCGGGAAGTTGACGGCCGTGCCCTGCGTTTCCTCGATGTCTTTTTCCCAGCCGATGTGCGAATCCAGCGGGTCGACGCTCAGGCCGATGACCTTCACATTGCGTTTATCAAATTCCGGCTTGAGCTGCGCCGCCATCCCAAGCTCGGTCGTGCAGACCGGCGTGTAATCCTTCGGATGCGAAAACAAAACGCCCCAACTCTCGCCCAGCCACTCATGAAAATTAACCGTCCCCTGAGTAGTTTCCGCCGTAAAATCCGGTGCCAAATCGCCTAATCGTATTGCCATAATATCTACCTCCGCTAGTTTTATCAATTGTATCAGAAACGGCCAGATGGTTGGCGCCCGCAAAATGAAACGCAAACAGCGTTTCGAGTGGGAAATCGTCTCGTAAATGCGCCACCTGCGCCGCCACTTGCGCCGCTTACGGGTGGAGCATTGTAAGTTACTGTCTTTAATCGGCTTAGAGTCACAAAAAACAGGTGAGCCAAACTTTGCGCGAAAAAAATAATCCGAAGGCTGTTCACTCTATAATTTGCCACGAATACGTTTCAATGTTAACACGGCATGCTATTCATGAATAAATACGTATCGTATTTACGCTTGTTCAGTTGTAGTTTTATTACAAGACTATTTTCCGATTGAAATCTCGTTTAGCCGTTTAATTAACTTGTCGGCGACGTTTCCCGCCAAGGCTCCGCCTAATGAACTGACGCCGCTTGCAGCAATCACTCGGCCGGTTTTGACGTCTATTACTCGGAAATTGTAATGCGTGCCAAAGTCGTGACCAATTTCTACCACCAGATCCGCGTCAGCTTCATACTGCGTAATGGTCAAATCAAATTTTGTCCATTTTGCAGATCTCGACGGTTTGAGAAGTGAGCCTTCAAGTTCTTTAATCTTCGGATATAGGGAGTCTTTTTTGAATGCGATAGTTTTTGCGTCGAGCAAAAGTCGAGAGGGCGATTTGTAATCTACATTCCGAGTCGGCTTAGGTGCAACTTCAGACAATTCTGTGCTCCCAACCTTTACGTTTTCAACTTGGCGAGTTTTAAGCTTCTCGTCCACTTGAGCTGCTTCGATAATTGCGGAAATGATCTTGTCATCAACTGTCTCGTTTTTCAGTTCAATCAAGGACTTTGTCGTTGTATCGAATTTAGTTTCCGAAGTTCTAATTTTCGTCAATATAACGTCGCTGCTGAGTCCGGCTTTCGACATTCCAATAACATCGGCATTGGTGAGCACTTCCTTTTGAGCGCTCGTCGCGAGTACCAACATCAACATAAGTCCCAAGGTTCTTAGGAAAGTAGACGGATCGTATTTCATACCCTTAAAATATCACTAACTTTATTCAATCTAAAGCCTCGATCGCATCGTTGAATATTTAAGCGAGACTTTCGCCAGCTTGGTCTGCGACGTAGAGGTTGATCATTCCGTTATTGCTTCAACGTCGGGCTTGTTTATGCGGAGGCGGAGTTGGGTGATGCGTTTTTCGTCGGCTTGGCGGATCTCGATGTCGAGGCCTTTGATGGTTAGTTGGTCGCCGATCTTGGGGACGTGGCCGGCCTCAGAGGTGACGAGGCCGGCGATGGTGGTGTATTCTTCGTCCTCGAGTTCGAGGTCGAAGAGTCGTTCGATCTTGTCGATCTCGGTCCAGCCAGCGACGTCGAAATAACCGTCTTCGCCCTCGATGATCTCGATGATCTCTTCCTGCTCGGTATCTTCGTCCTCGATCTCGCCGACGATCTCCTCGAGCAGGTCTTCGACGGTGACGAGGCCGGCGACGCCGCCGTATTCGTCGATCACGACTGCGATCTGGACGTGATCGAGTTGCATCGTTTTCAACAGTTCTGCCGCCGTTTTAGTTTCGGGCACGAACAGGGCGTCGCGGAGAATTTCGCTGACGGGCATTTCTTCCATGCCGTCCGACCACGCCTGGAGCAGATCGCGGACGTAGATGAGGCCTTCGATATTGTCGATCGAGTCGCGATAAACCGGCAGCCGCGAATATTTCTCCGCAATGATCTTATCGCGGGCGTTTTTGACGGTGGATCCATGCGGGATGGCGCAGATCTCGGTTCGCGGCGTCATGATCTCGCCGACGCGAGTGTCGCCAAATTCGACAACCGTTTCGATCATCGCGCGGTCCTCTTCCTCGATGATGCCCTCGGCCTCGCCGACTTCCATCAAGGCTTGGAAATCATCGTCGTTGTCGTCATCTCGATCGTCGGAAACATCGGGCGTAGCGGTCGTGTCCAGGCGTTGTAATTCCTTAGCGTTGCTCCGCGATACAAACGGATCGACGATCATCGACGTGATCGCATACAGCGGACGGACGGCGGGAATTAGGAACAGCAGTTTCTTCTCGGTATTGTTGCGAACGATGAGGCGCGGAATTATTTGCCGCAAGAGGACCGTAGCGGCAAGGCCGATGAAGAGTCCAAAGAACAGCAGTTTGCCTTTGTCGCTCGTGAACGACAGCACGATTAGCGTCAGCAGAACCGCGAACGAGATAAGCAGGACTTGAATCACCGAGGAAAGTGCAAAGCGAAAGCGGGCACGGTTCTCGATGATCTCACGAAGGAATTGAGCAGATGTCTTCTTCTCCGCGAGTTCCGCGTCGGCCGATATGCGCCTCAGACTCACGTCCGACAAATGTGAGAACGCCATATCAACCGTCGCGAGGAAAACAAGTGCGATCAGGATGATAACGGCAACGAAGATCTCAGCTTCCATATTTGCTTAATTGTAGATGTTTAATACAAAGCCGCAAAGAACGCTAACGAATAAACCTATGATCGGGTTTTAAAGATCTATGTTCTTCCAGGTGCGGCCGTCCTGGGCGAGGAGAGCGTCGGATTCCTTCGGGCCCCATGAGCCGGATTCGTAGTTGGGGAAGTCGCGGGCAGGGATCGCGGTCCAGACGTCGAGGACGGGCGTGACGATATTCCAACTCGCCTCGACCATGTCCGCACGTTGGAAAAGCGTTGCGTCGCCGGTCATGCAGTCGAAAAGAAGGCGTTCGTAACCGGTTGAGACCTGTTCGCCGAAATGCTCGAGATAGTTGAAATCCATATCGACGGCACCCATATCGACGATCGGGCCCGGAATTTTTGCTCCGAAATGGAGCGTGATGCCTTCGTCAGGCTGAATGTGGATGACGATCCGATTTGTCGTTAATCGCTCGACCGGAGTGTCGCGAAATAGCATGAACGGCGCTCGCTTAAACTGAATAACGATGCTCGAATTGCGAGCCGCCAGCCGTTTGCCGGTGCGAATATAAAACGGCACGTCGGCCCAACGCCAGTTATCGATCGAAAGTTTGAGGGCGGCAAACGTTTCGGTGTTTGAATAAGGTGCGATGTTCTTTTCGCTGCGGTAGTCGGGAACCTTTTTCTCTTTTACCGTGCCTTCGCCATACTGTCCGCGGACTGTGCAATGTAAAACATCCTCTGGCGAAAACGGCTGGATCGCGTGCAGGATCTTTGCCTGTTCGTCACGAACCGCGTCCGCCTCAAAAGAGACAGGCGGTTCCATCGCTGTCAGGGTGACAAGCTGCAAGATGTGATTCGGGATCATGTCGCGCAGGGCACCCGCCGAATCGTAATAACCACCGCGAAGCTCAACACCGAGGCTTTCGGCGACCGTTATCTGAACGTGATCGATGTAATTGCGATTCCAGATCGGCTCGAAAATACTGTTCCCAAAGCGGAATACGAGAATATTCTGCACCGTCTCTTTGCCGAGGTAATGATCGATGCGGTAGATCTGTTTTTCGTCAAGAATCTGAAGCAGGTCGGCATTCAGTTTCTTAGCAGAGTCGAGGTCGTGGCCAAAAGGTTTTTCGAAAATGAATCTACGCCAGTTTCCGTTGTCTTGTTTACCGAGGCCGTTCTTGACGATCTTGCTAGAAACATCGGCAAACAAAGTCGGAGGTGTCGCCATGTAATAAAAGAAATTCTCCGGTATCTGATGTTCGACACAGACGTCGGCGAGCAATGCCTTAAGATCGGGAAATAGCTTTTTGTCGTCTGCGAAATCACCGCCAGTGTAGTACGTGCGTTCCTCAAACCATTTGAGCAGTTTGGCGTCCGGCGGGTGCGGAAGGAATTCCTTGAGATTATCCTTGATCTGCTTGCGAAACTCCTCGGTCGTCATCTCTTGACGTCCGACGCCAACGATCGCAAACGTGTGCGGCAGAAAGTCGTCTTTCGCAAGGTTATAAAGTGCCGGAAACAACTTGCGTTTCGTCAAATCGCCGGTTGCACCGAAGATAACCATAACGCACGGATCAGCAGTTTTTCTCGTTTCGCTCATATTGGTTTAGATGGTAATCGCTCCCTCCGCCGACGTAAATGGCCGATTGCCGAACGCCCTGATGATGACGGACTAAAGGTGGAGTTTATCACGCAATTCGAGTTCACGGGCGTTCATTTCGCCGTCGTCCGTTTCGTGGTCGTAGCCGCAAAGATGCAGCAGGCCGTGGAGGATAAGTTGTTTGATCTCGCCCTCGAGCGTCAGGCCGTTCTCATCGGCCTGCTTGTGCGCCTGCTCGACCGAGATCACAATGTCGCCGAGATTTTCTTTGTCAGGATCAAATTCGTCCGGCTCGTGCGGAAATGAGAGAACGTCAGTGGTCGTCTTATTGCCGCGAAACAGTTCGTTGAGCTGTTTCATTCGGCTGTCACCGATAAAGGCGACTGAGGCTTGCCTTCCTTTCACCTCGTCAAAGGAGAGTGCGATGGTTTCACCAAAATCCTGAAAAAGCGGAATGCGTAATTGGAATTTTCGTTGAAGGTTGACTATTTGAAACATGGCTCAAGGTAATTTTGTCTTTGGAAAAGATAGCT
>JAYSZT010000254.1:0-3357 GCA_043737915.1 Acidobacteriota bacterium | reverse complement strand
AACCAAAACCGAAGGCACCAGTTTCGAAAACACCGAGCTACGAGATAGCGGCGATCGCTGTAAATGCATTCAGCGGTTCCACAAATGAATTGTCCGATGCGATCCCTCCGGACGGCGAACCAAAGAGCTTTTTCAACGATCTCGACACGTCCCTATTTGTCTGGGTATTGGTTCAAGGCGAAGCGGGCAGTTTCGAAGCCGGCCGCATGGTGAATGTGGTCGTCACCGAAGGAAAAAAAGTCATCCTGCGTCGCTCCGCCCAGATCGGCATTCCAAATGAAAAAGGTTTCTACACCGTTCCGGTCTACGTCTACGGCCCGCTCTGTAGCGAAGTAAAGATCTCCGCGAGCATCATCGGACAGAAAAACGTCTCAGCCAAAAGCGTAACAGTCCCGTTCGAGTGCGGCGAGTGAACACCGTTTAGACACCAACTAACACGAAAGACACGAACTGACTCATACATTCCGGTTCGTGTCTTTTTTTGTGTCGGTTCGTTTCTAATGGCTCGTCTGGCCGCTAATAAGATCGACTGCGTGCTGCAAAACAGGGCGGATGACTTCGAAACATTCCTCGACGCCTTTTGGTGATCCCGGCAGATTTACTATCAGTGTGGTCCCGCGAATCCCGCAAATGCCGCGAGATAACATCGCCATCGGATGCCTTGACGCGGATTCACGCCGCATTGCCTCAGCCATTCCCGGAGCCTCGCGTTCGATCACCGCCAGCGTCGCCTCAGGTGTATTATCACGCGGCCCAAACCCGGTCCCGCCGGTAGTAATTATTAAATTGATGTCCTCGCGTTCCGCGAGCATGTAAAGCGTCTCGCGAAGCGGTACAAGTTCATCCGAAACGATCATCCGTTCAACGACCTCATCACCGGATGCCGCCAGTAATTTAACAAGTTTATCTCCGGACGAGTCGTCGCTCAGCTTTCGAGTGTCGCTGACGGTAATGACCGCTGCTTTTATAATCGTTCGAATCATACTAGCTACGAAATTTTCAACGCAGAGTCGCAAAGTTTCGGATTATTTTGGGAGTTTCATTTTATTGAATTAAGAAATGCTATGCGTCTTTGCGATAAATTTCTTCCTATCCCACCGTTGCCTCGATCTCCTCAATGCGTGTTTGGCGGCGGCTGTACAACACGCTGAGCAGAACGCCGAGGACGACAAGCGCCATTCCGGCGATGGCCATTATTCCCTGCGACTCACCAAAAACTATCCAGCCCACCGACAAAGCGTAAACCAAACCCGTGTAATTGACGATCGCGACGCCGGCGATTCGTTCGCGTTGGAGTGCATTGGTCAAAAATATCTGCCCGAGCTGGGAGAACACACCGATCAATACCAAATAGAACCAATCCCAACCATGCGGCGTTTTCCACGCGAAAATCAAGCTGATCGCCCCAACGACCGCTCCGACAAGCTGAAAGTGGAGCACAACCGTCAACGGGTGTTCTTTGCCGCGCATGCTCCGCACCAGATTATATGCCATGCCTGAACAAAACGCTGAAATGATCCCGAGTGCGAGGTAGAAAGGCGAAATCCGGTCATCGACGCGTTGGATCAACAAAACCCCGCTAAACGCGATCGCGTAAAATACCCATTGCATCGCCTTCACCGACTCTTTTAATACGAAGATCGCGATCGTCGCGGTAAATATCGGTGACAGGTATTGGATCGTCTGAGCCGACGCGAGCGGCATTTGCTGAAGTGTTAGAAAGAAAAAGAATAACGCCGTCGTCCCGAAAACCCCGCGAAGCAGCAGCATCAAATGGTTCGACCCGACGAGGCTCGCATTCGCCCTTCGCAACCCGATAACGCAGAAAGCCGTCGCCAGAATGCAGCGAAAGAATACCGTCTCCATCGCCGGAATATGTGCGACCTGCTTGACGCATACGTTCGCCACAAAAAATGCGAGCGTCGATAAAAACATCGAACGCACGCCGGGAGTTATGAATGAAGCTCTCTCGTCCAAACTAAGAGGTTAGTTTTTTTGAGGCACCGCTGCAACCACAGTCCGAAGCGCAACCGCCCTTGGTAGAGAATGAGCGGCGTTTCCGGAACAAGATCAATGCTCCGTAGGCAACCGCGGCGGCCACAATGGCGATGACAATAAGCAGTTGAATATCCATAGCAAAATTAAACGTTGTCATTCAAACCCAAGTGCCTTGCCGGCTTGAAAAGTTATCAGTGCCGCAACGTACGCAAGTCCGGTCATGTATACCAGCATAAATGCCGGCCAACTCCAAGAGTTTGTCTCGCGGCGCACTACTGCCAGCGTTGACATACACTGCATCGCCAGCACAAAGAATACCATTAGCGTGAGAGCGGTGAGAGGCGTCCAAGTTGGCTTGCCATCTTCGCGTTTTGCATCCCTAACGGCTGCGATCAAGGTTTCCGATTCCTCATTCTCGTCCTTACCGACGTTGTAAATGATGCTTAGCGTCGAAACTAAAACTTCGCGGGCGGCAAAACTCGCGATAAGAGCAACGCCGATCTTCCAATCGAAACCGAGCGGTCTGATTACCGGCTCGATCGTATGGCCGAGGCGACCTGCGTAACTGCGTTTGAGCTGCTCCGACTCGTGGCCGGTTTCGGGTTCCGGGTTTCGAGTTTCGAGTTGGGGACTGTTAGCTACGAATTCGGAACTCGAGACTTCCGATTTCTGGCTACTGGCTCCTGGCTCCTGGCTACTTCTTGGGAAATACATCAACGCCCACAAGATTATCGAGATCGCGAGGATGACCGTTCCGGCACGTTTCAAAAACATCCATGCCTGCGTCACCATATTTTGCAAAACCGTTCGTAAATTCGGCATTCGGTACGGAGGCATTTCCATCAGGAATGGTGGCGGCGGTGCCCTTAGGACGGAACGCTTTAGAACGAACGCCGTCGCGATCGCAGCAAAAATGCCGAGCGAATACATTCCGAGCATCAGAACCGCACCGACCGAGACAAATCCAAATATCGTCTGCCCCGCAAAAAACGAAGCGATCATTAGCGTATAGACCGGCAACCGTGCCGAGCACGACATGAACGGAGCGATCATGATCGTCGCGAATCTGTCCCGGCGACTCTCGATCGTTCGCGTTGCCATAATTCCCGGTATCGCACACGCAAAGCTACTCATTAACGGCAAAAACGCCTTCCCATGAAGACCGACGCGGCTCATTAACTTATCAAGTAAAAACGCCGCCCGCGACATATAGCCGCTGTCCTCGAGTAGCGAGATAAACAGAAAAAGTAATAGGATTTGCGGTAGAAATACGACCACACCACCGACACCGGCGACTATTCCATCCGCGATCAGGTCGGTCAAAATCCCCGGTGGCATTTCAGCCTTTACGAAATCACC
>JAYSZT010000253.1:0-16766 GCA_043737915.1 Acidobacteriota bacterium | reverse complement strand
AGCATTGATCCGCCCCTTCAAGAGATAACCCCGGGACATTTCGCTGCCTGCATTCGCGTTGACGGCTACGTTTCATAAGCAGAACCCACCAAAAGTGAAACATCGGTGATTTTACGGTCGTAATCATTCCAGAATTAACCAATTTCAACTTAAACGAGGATAAATATGAATCGATTAGCCGGAATAATTGTTGCAGGGTTAGGGTTCGTCGTGGCCGTTCTCAGTATTCTTAAAGTGGTTCCCGGCCTAACCGGAACGGGCGTTGTTATGATCCTGTTTGGAGGATTGATAATCGGACTGAGCTTTATCAATCGACCGGAGTCGGACGGAACTGAGAGAATGTCAACGCCGTCGACGCTTGCCAACATCTTTATATCTCCGAGTGACGTATTTCGGAATCTTCGACGTCATCCGCGTTGGCTGGTTGCGATGTTCGTGATGTCGATCCTTTCGGCGACCTACGCCAACCTCTTTATTAACCAATTAGGTGCCGAGCGAGTCATCAATTTCTCAGTCGATAAGACATTGGAAATTCAGTGGATGAATGACGACGCACGCAGAGGAATCGAAGCCGGCCGGGCAACCGCTATTGCAGATGCGAAAAATCCGATCATTAGGGCCGGACAGGCCGTCTCGGGCTTTGCCGCGTCGGTATTTGGTTTCGCTGTCTTGGCAGGTGTTTTTATGCTTTTTGCGCTGGCGATGGGCGGAAAGCTAAATTTCTGGCAGGCGTTTTCGGCGGTTATCTACGCAGTCTTTCCGATTAGTATCATCAAGTTCATACTCAATACGACAGTTCTCTTTCTTAAGGACCCGGCCGATGTTCATCCGGTGCTCGGTCAGCAGTCGCTCATTCAGGATAATCTGAGTTTCCTAGTGATCCCGTCGGAGCACCCGGTGTTATTCACCCTGCTCGGATCGGTGAGCTTGATTCTTATTTACTGGATATGGATGAATGCAACCGGTCTGAAGAATGCCGGCGAGCGAGTTTCCGGCTCTGTCGCTTGGACCGCGACTCTTACAATGTACGCTCTACTGATCTGTTTTGGTGTCGCTATGGCGTTCTTATTCCCTGGTTTTATAAGCTAAAAACCTACTCGTATCGTAAAGATTCGATCGGATCGAGTCGGGCGGCTTTCCAGGCGGGCCAAATGCCAAATAGGACGCCGATGCCGACACTTGCAAAGAATCCGCCGACGGGAGCCCACCACGGAACATACGACGGGAAGACGAGGCTTATCAGAAGTGTGAGTATCCAACCGATAGCGAGCCCAACCAAGCCGCCAAATCCGGTAAGCGTTCCTGCTTCGATCAAGAATTGGAGCAGGATATCGCTTTTTTTAGCTCCAACGGCTTTTCTGATGCCGATCTCACGCGTACGTTCAGTGACGGAAACGAGCATTATGTTCATAACGCCGATGCCGCCGATCATTAGTCCGATCGATGAAATGACGACCATCGCGAGAGCAACCCCTGCCGTTATCGACTTAAACTGATCGATGATACTGTCGGCAGTGGCCGTCGCAAAGTTATTCTTGTCCCCGTACTTAACCTGCCGCCGCACTCGGAGCAAATCTTCTATCTGATCGCGGGCTTCTTGCAAGCGGCCTTCGCGGGCAATTGCCAAAACAAATATATCGTCGGCATTCGGCTTGATCCGCAACGCGGCATGAAACGGGAGAAAGATAGTGTTGCTCTCGTCATTATTACCGCCGCCGCCTCCGCCTAGAAGCTGCTCTTTTTTCTGAAGCTGACCAATGATGAGAAACTCACGGCCATTGATCTCAAGCGTTTGCCCAACCGGCGACTGATATGGGAAAAACGTATCTTTGACCGTATCGCCGATCAGGCAAACGTCACGCCGGGCGTCACTTTCCGATTGCGTAAACCATCTACCTTCGATGAGTATCTGCGTTCCGGACTTCTCGATCTCCGGCAGCGTGCCGCTCAACTGGATGTTTTGCGTCTGTTTTCCTTTTGCAGAGACGACTGTCCTATTCCCAAAAAATCCGCTTGAAACATTGAGGAAAGGAACTGAGGTTTCGACCTCTGAAAGTTGTCGTAGGGCGAGAGCGTCGTCGAGCGTTAGATCTGGCCGCATCCGTTCCTCACGCGACCTTCGGCCGAAACTAATGCCGATCTCCTGCTTGTAGATGAATATTGAGCGGGTACCAAAAGCTTTTACCTGCTTTTCAACGGCCATACCGATGCCGCTGATGATCGATGAGATCAGCATCACGGTAATAACCCCGACGACGACGCCGATAATTGTGAGGAACGAGCGCAATTTGTTCCCTCGCAACGTATCGAGAGCCATCTTGAGATTTTCATAGAAAGCGCCGGTTAAAAAATTCATACTAATCCGCCCTCAAGGCTTCGATCGGGTCGAGTTGTGCCGCTTTCCAAGCAGGGAAAAGCCCGGCCATAATTCCGACTATCGCAGAAACACCGATCGCAATAACTGCCGACCACCATGGAATACGGGTCGGAAACACAAATGCCGTAATTACGCGCCCGATAATAATTGCGAGAACAAGTCCGATCAATCCGCCGATCGCTGACAGCAATCCGGACTCGATCAAAAACTGTTTGAGAATATCTGATTGCCGTGCACCCAAGGATTTACGGATGCCGATCTCTTTCGTTCGTTCCGTAACGGCGACGAGCATAATGTTCATGATCACAATGGCGCCGACGACAAGGGCGATCGCCGGAACGATAAGGATCACGATCGAAATCGTACCGAATAAGCTATCGCGCAAGCCGCTGATCGCGTCTGGTGTCACGATACCGAAATTATCTTTCTCTCCCGCCGGCACTTTGCGCTTTATCCGCATAAGTGTTCGCACCTCGTCCACCGCATCGGCAGTCTTCACGCCCGCTCTCGGGACGGCAATAAAATATGGAGCACGCTGGCGCCGAAGTCCACCGAAATTTGCCCCAAATGTCTGAAGCGGGAGCTGGATAAAATTATCCTGAGGAAAACCAAACACAGTGCCTTTGGCAGTTTGAATTCCGATGACCTTATACGGAATGCCGCGGATAGTTATCTCGCCGCCGAGAGCTCCGCCCTGAGGAAATAAGTTGGTTGCTATATCCTTTCCGATATAAGCGACACGCATCGAATTTTCATTCTCAATGTTGGTGAAGTAGCGGCCGTCGGCAATGTCGAGGTTCTCGATGTCGCGGATCACAGGCTCTGCGCCGGTAATTGACACGTCGTCTAAGATCTGCGAGTCACGGCGAACCGGTGCGGACATGTTTCCGGCCTTCGCTCCAATATTGGCGATGAGTTGAGCCCGCTCGCGAATGAAGTCTAATTCTTCAAAGCCCAATTCCGTATTCCGTCGTTGTGCGGCGGCTATGGTATCGGTGTCCTTAAAGTCTTCAAAATTAAACCGTTGAATGTTGAACGTGTTTGAACCGATGCCGGCGATCTTTTCATCGACGTAGCCATTGAAACCTTGAAGCAGCGATAGGACCACCATGAACGCGGTCATGCCGATGATCATTCCGAGCAGGGTCAGAAATGATCTAAGTTTATGTGCCCAGATCGCGGCGAAGGCTAGTTTGAAGGTTTCGCTAATGTTCATCTATATCAACCGGGTTGCCTGAGGTGATAATACGCTCTTTATTAATAAGAGTTTATCAGATTTTGGTTTTAAGCAGTTTTTCCGGTGAATAGCTTCCAAAGCGAGGCCAGATGGCTAAAGAGAACAATTGGCACAACAACCGTAGGCAGCCATACGAGCGGAAAATACATAATGGCCGTGTTGGGTTGATCCAACGATAACTGCTGCATCGGTGAGGGAAACGAAATAATAGCGGATACGACGATATTTACAAGTAGACCTAAGGCGAGCAAGTTCCACACGATCAAAACGGGACGGTTCACTTTCTTACCACGAAACGCGATGAAGCAAATTATAGGAGCAGTTATTCCCGATAAAATATCAAAATTGTTTCCCTCAAACGTCATCGAACGAGGTACGGAACCACTTTGGAATAGCCACAAGAGCACTATCTCGACAGGTATGCGAATAATATGCAGGGCGGTGAGCGTTCTCAGTGGCAGCTTTTCGATGAACGACGAACGGTACGCTACGAAAAGAAAGACAATAAATATCACTGACGGAATGATCCCGATCAGAGCGATCCGGGGCGGAAAGCTGGCGGTATCTTCGAAAAATTCGCCCTTTGCCAGAATAGCGGTGAAGATCAGCCAGAAACCGATCGTAAAAACGACGATCTTAGCCGGTGTCGTCTGGAGAACGGTCCGCTTTATCGCCTGAAAAAGAATTCCGACGCAAAGAAATGTTGTCAGAATGAATGTGACCGAGATCGAAGGGGAAAAGGACTCCATTACCGTTTATTCATTTCGTCCTTTTCAATAAGACCGTCACGGATCGTGATCACACGATGAGCACGCTCAGCAATGTCCGGTTCGTGCGTGACAAGAATGATCGTGTTCCCATCTTCATGCAGTTTTTCGAAAAGAGCCATGATCTCGATGCTCGTCTTCGTATCCAACGCACCGGTCGGTTCGTCGGCAAGTAAGATCGACGGATTGTTCACCAAAGCTCTCGCGATCGCAACACGTTGACGTTGGCCACCGGATAACTCGTTCGGACGGTGCATCACTCGGTCGCCGAGTTCGACAGCGGCGAGCGACGCCCGGGCCCTTTCATTTCGCTCTGCTGTTCTGAGTCCCGCGTAAATTAAGGGTAGTTCAACGTTGTGAAGAGCAGTCGCCCTTGATAACAGGTTGAAAGTTTGGAAAACAAATCCGATCTCCTTATTGCGAATATGAGCGAGTTCGTCGTCACTCATCTCCGAAACCAGGTTATTGTTGATCCAATATTCACCTTTGCTTGGTGAATCAAGACAGCCGATGAGATTCATCAAGGTCGATTTGCCTGAACCCGACGGGCCAATAATGGCGACATATTCATTCTTCTTAACCTCAAACGATACGTCACGAAGAGCATGAAGTTCCTCTGTGCCCATTTGGTAGGTTTTCCAAATGTTACGCATGGAAATTATAGTCTCGCCGGCCTTAGGCACATGCCGCCCGTTTGTTTCTCCGGCGATCGCGGTTCCGTTTTCTTGCTCCATAAATCTGTACATCAATGTTACTTGTTGGCCGCTTCGCCTTCTTTTTTGACCTGCCGTTTTACGACCGCTCCGTCTTTCAGGGTGTTCAAAATACGGCTTGGGCCAGTGATGACCTCGTCGCCGATCTCAAGTCCGGTAATGATCTGTCGATCTGATTCGCCGATAATGCCTGTGGTCACCTCACGAAACTTAGCTTTGTTACCGTCAAGAACGTAAACGCCGGTTATGTTTTTTGGTTTGTCTGACGGCGGCACGATATCACCTTGGATCGTGGGCGATGCTTGTGCATCGGGCTTTTTCTCGATCACTGCCTGCAGTGGAACGACGATGGCATCTTCGACTGTTTTTGTAGTTATCTCAGCCGTCGCACTCATCCCAGGCCTGAGGCCTTTTTTGAGTTCATCCGGCATATCTTTTAGCTGAATGACGACGCGGAACTCTTTAGCTTCCTGGACATTAATATTTGTCGAGAGCCCGCCGCTCGTTTGGGATTTACCGACAGCAAGAGGTGTTTTTTGCACGACTTCGCCGACGATCTCCTTGTCGCCAAATGCGTCTACTTTGATCTTCGCTTTTTGACCGACAAGGACAGTATCGATGGAGGTTTCATCGACCTTTACTTCGACATTAATGGTCGACATATCAGCGATTGTAAGTAGCGCCGTAGTCGAAAGTCCGGCGACCGCAAACGTGCCGACTTTTGAAGGGATCTCAGCGATTACGCCGCTGATCGGAGCAACGACGACTGTTTTGTCCCGCTGGTCTTTTTGGCCTCGGAGCACCGCCGACTGTTGATTTGCCCGCGATTGGGTACTACTGACGTTGATCTGAGCAGTATCGACACTGCGGCGAGCGTCTTTCACGGCAACCGCTTGCTGGTTGCGGCGGGCGATCGATTCGTTGACTGAAAGTTTCGACGATTCCAGACGAGCCTTTGCGTTTTTTAGTCCGACCAATGCGGTTTCTAACGCGTCTTTTTTCTGGTCGTATTCGAGCTTTGAAATAACTCCCGCCTCGAGCAATTGAGCATTTCGGTTCACTTCGCGTTGCGTCGTATTAACGTCGACCTGGGCACGGTCAACATCGGTTTGTGCTGTGACAATGTTCTGTCGAGCGGTTGTTACTGCGGCATCCGAGGCATTCAGGCCTTGTTGGGCCTGCGAGAGTTGATTCTGGGCCCCGGTCACTTGTGTTTGTGACGAGCGAACATCATCCTGTGCCGTCTGGAAGGCGGCGAGTTGAGCATCCGCATTCGAGGAAAGCTGATCTGGATCAAGCCGAACCAAGATCTCGCCTTTCTCGACGGCGTCTCCCTCTTTTTTCGTTATCTCTTCGATCTTTCCCTGAACCTCACTCGTAAGATTGACGAATTGGATCGGCCGCACCTCTCCGGATGACGTAACCGTCGACCGAAGTTCACGCTTTTTCTCGATCTTAGTAACAGTTACCTCGGGTGTGTCCGTTCGCGTTGCGAAAACGCTGACAATAACGATGATCAACAAAAGAGCAACTACGGACGCTCCGATAATGATTTTGCTCTTGCGGCTAAGTGCCATAATTTAGTTTTCCTCTCGACAAAAATGTTTATCAAGCAAAATTGCTTTACGATATGTTTCGATTATCCAACAATCGCCTATTACGACCGATTTCTCGCCATTGTTTCAGAAAAATGGCATAGTATCGAGATGTCGCGAATAGGCAGGTAATCCGACATCGCGAATTGACGATATGCTGACATAGATTTAGGATTTACGAACGGCAGATTAAAGGTTAAAATACCGGATATCAAGCGTGCCGCATTTTTGCGAGGAATACGCCTTAGTCAGATCACGATGGTTAATTGTCATAATTGTGGAACCAACAACCTTGATTCGTCGCAGTTTTGTGACGAGTGCGGGACAAAGTTAGTTCGTTTTCAGCAAGACAGCCGAACTCCGATGTACGTGCCACCGGTGTCGATATCGCATGCCGTACCTTTTGACGAACCGTTAGTTCCACGTTCGGCCAGCGTAACCTCGATCGGAGTTCCGCCGTTGAACGGGCGAAACGACGCATTGATCGCGAAAGAATCGGGAACTTCGCAGCCGGGAACTTCATCGATGAACGCCAAGTTGATCATTGAACGCGGGGATGGCCCGGGTACGGAATTTCGGTTGACGGGAACCGATGCAACGATCGGCCGGTGGGATGCTGACAACGGTATTTTTCCTGACGTAGACCTTGATTCCCACGATCCTGAGGCGAAGGTTTCCCGTCGGCACGCACGGATCAAGATGGTGGACGGTAACTATGCTGTCGAAGACCTTGGTTCGACGAATGGGACCTATGTTAACCGCGGCCGTCGATTGTTGCCCGGGATGCCCCAGATAATTAATGACGGTGACGAGGTTATCGTCGGAAAAACATTTTTACGATTTCATCTTTCTAAATAGTAAAGGGAACTTCTACTTTCAATGAGGTACTGCCACGAATGCGGCTCTGAGGTCGCGAATCTCGATCTATTCTGTCCATACTGCGGCATCTCGCAGCCTATTCCCGACGATACTCTTCCCGCCGATGATCCAATGGCGAGCACAATTGTGATTCCGTCGGCGGCGCCGGTTGAGCTTTCTGAAAGACTTCTAAACACTGACGTCACAGAAAGGTCGCCGGTGGAATCTGCTTTGAGTACCGAAGATGACATTAGAATCGACACGGCGACTGAGGAAAGTATACGAGTCGATACTGCTACGATCGAGACCAAAGGGATAACTGGCGAAGTTCACTTCGAAAATGAGTTCGTGTCCGTACCTGAACCTGATGAATTCGACCCGATTGACGGACGGATAGAAAATGAGCTTAATTCCGAAGCTAGCATTGCGGAGATCCCAACGCCGTTGGCTTTACTGGAGGAAGCGGAAGATAAGGTAAACGAAGATATTGACGAAAAGTCCTCTGCCGTTGAGATTGAAATACCAGACAATATTCCCGAAAACCCTTCTTTCGACGGTGTAGTTGAGGATTCGAACGATATTGATTCTACGGAGACGTTAGAGGCTGAAGAGCATTACGAGACAGCGGAACCTGTTTCGCCGGAAGATGAGCCGGAAGATGAGATTGAAGAGCCTTCTTTTATAGCAAAAAGTGAAGTCGAGCCCGACGATGCGATCGAAGATGGCGATGAGGTTCATTCATTGGAATCCGAAGCGGAAGAGGCCGCTGTAGTTACAGATCCGGTTGTATTTCCAGAGGAAAATCAGCCTGAAGAAAGTAGCGTTGCAGAGTCGGCTGAAATATCGGCTGAAATATCGGCTGAATCGATAATTACTCCCGAGGATACTTCGGCCGCTCTCGGGGAAACGGAGATTCCTCCCGTAGTAGATGAGGTATTGAACGTTCAAACCCTCGAAACTCAATCGGAAACCTCGATCGAAGCCACTGGATCGGAAGAAACGAACGGGGAAACTGATCCGGTTAAGATCGTTGAACCTCAAGTCGTGCCGGAAACTGATGATGTGCCTTTGGTTGCTGATTCAGGAGATAACGTCGTCGAGGACGAACCTCGTTCGCACACCACACCCCAAATTGGAACGGTAAATACTGACGGCCGTAAGTCCGGGCTTAAGCCTCTTCCTGAGGGCACGGTCCTGAACAACCGTTACGACATCGTCCGAAAGATCGGCGGCGGCGGTATGGGTGCGGTGTATTTGGCAACCGACCGCAATCTCGGTGGAGTGACGCGGGCCGTGAAGGAAATGGTTCAGTCTCATATCGAGGAAGAGCAACAGGCAAAAGCTATCGACGATTTTAAGCGCGAGTCGATGATCCTTTCCTCGCTTGACCATCCGTCAATACCGACCATCTACGATTATTTCTTTGACGAACAAGAAAGCCGCTTTTATCTCGTCATGAAATACATATCGGGTGGCGATCTCGCCGGTCGATTGCGTGCTGCTCCCGAAGGCCGGATCGATGAACGGACTGTCGTTGAATGGGCGATACAGGTGATCGATGTTCTCGATTATTTGCACAACCTTCCGTCAACGATTGTTTATCGCGATCTAAAGCCGTCGAATATAATGATCGACGGGAATTCGGGTCGAACAATGCTGATCGATTTTGGCATCGCCCGTTCGATAAATCAGAATCAGGAAAAAGGCGTAACCGCTGTAGGCACGATGGGTTACGCTCCACCGGAATTATTCAGCGGTAATGTTGAGCCGCGTTCTGACATCTACAGCCTTGGTTCCACGATGTTCCATTTGCTGACTGGTGCAGATCCGCAAAACAACCCTTTGCTGATCTTTGACTTTCAAAAGAATCCACGACCGCGTCAGATCAATCCGCAACTTTCCGATCAGATCGAGCGTATTTTGATGAGATCGGTCGAATACAATGCGGACTCACGTTTTTCGTCGGCCTCTGAGACGAAGAGGGCATTAAGCGATCATTTGGAGAATCTAAAAGTCGGCCAGATAACTTTTGGGGTGACAGAAATACCTCAATCAGTCAGCTTGTCGAATCAGGTCGTATTCTGCGGATTCTGCGGTCAACGCATTGTCGCGACTGACATGTTTTGTGCGTTTTGCGGTTCAAAACAGCCGTTGGCCCAGCATGGAGTACATTCAGAGGTATATTCGTCGCGACCGACGGGAACGGCAAAACTTGTCCTTGTTGGTACGAGTGACCTCGACTCTCCAGCCTACGCGATCGAGAAGCAGGAGAATTTGGTCGGCCGCCGAGATCCGATGTCGAATATTTTTCCGGAGGTCGATCTTTCAAAATACGATCCGCAAACTAAGATCTCGCGACGCCACGCAAAGATCTGGCGTGACGGACAAAACTATCTGATCGAAGATCTCGGGTCGTCAAACGGCACTTTGCTGTTGACCTCGGTCAACGATACGATGCGTTTGTTACCGAATCAGCCTCATCCTCTGGCAAGTGGCGATCGTTTGCGGGTTGGCGACACAACACTACATTTTATAGTAGGTTAACATTCACATTATGGCTCCAATGACCGCGGAATTACCGCGAGCCGATCAACAAACTAAGGTTTTCGCTGCCGATACACCAGATTTCTCGCCGACGGATTTTCAACCGCCGTTTGTCTTGCGTTTTGGTGCTGTGATGATCGATTATATCGTTTTGCTCATACCGCCACTGGCAGGCCTGTTATCGGACAAGCTTTTTGGAGGTATGGGTCTCGGTATTTTTACTGATCGTACGCTTTGGCTGATAGCGGTAGTTTCTGCCGGTGCGAACGTCGTTCTTTTGCCGCTTTTCCTGGGGCAGACGTTAGGTATGGCGCTCACTGGTATCCGCATTGTTAAAAATGACGGTTCGCCGGTCGGTGCATTTGCGGTTTTTGTGCGGCAAACGCTCGGGTATCTCCTTACGCTTGCCACTTTTGGTCTCGGGTTCTTGTTGGCTGCGGTTAATTCAAGCGGCCGAACCTTGCATGATCTTTTAACCGGGACGACTGTAGTTCGTGCTCGTAAACGTTTGGTTTAGATTGAATAATGGCCCATCTGCTGATCCAACAAACCGGTTTTCCGGACAATAGCCTTGCCCTGACACGTCTTCGGACGACGATCGGTAGGTCGGCACGTAGTGATGTCTGTATTCCCGACGCATTCGCATCTCGGCTGCACGCTGAGGTTAGACAGGAGGGGGATGCGTTTTGGCTCCATGATCTCGGATCGGCGAACGGCACACGGTACAACGGCAACGTCGTGTCGGGCCCGATTCCGCTCGTTTCCGGAGGCGAGATACAGATCGGTGAGACAACGATCCGTTTCGTCGACGACCGCTCGGCTCCTCGGAGTTTCAGTGCCACCTTTATTGCCGAAGGGACGGGGCAACTCGATCCGTCAAAGACGATCGCTCTAACGGGTCGTAAAAACCCGACAACCGAAATATTGGACTCGCAGTTTTCAAGCCGGACCGATCTTTTGGGACTTATAAGCAAGGTCGGTGTGACATTGCTTTCTTCCACCGGGCTCGACGAAACTCTGAATCAAGTTGCCTCACTGGTATTCGAAGCTGTGCCGGCCGAACGGGTTGTGATAATGCTTCGCGACGAAAAAGCTGACGGCGGTATGCAAATCAACGTCGCGCGCGTTCGCGGTTCGGACGAGAGACCGAACGAAGTTCGAATCAGCCGTAACATTATGACCGAGGTGGTTGAGAACGGTAAGGCCGTTCTGACCTCTGATGCTCAACAGGATCCTCGGTTTGCAAGTCAAACGATCGTCCTGCAAGGAATTAGATCTGTCTTGGCAGTGCCACTCAGTGTCGACGAACGGCACGTTTTCGGCCTGATTTATGCGGATTCTCCTACCTATTCGTCAACTTTTTCAGAAGAACATCTCGATATTCTGACCACTCTCGCGTCTGTAGCCTCGATCCGCGTTGAGAATGCGAGTCTGATGGACGAACGCATCAACCGTGAGCGGATGGAACGTGAACTGGAACTTGCAACCGAGATCCAACAGCGATTCCAACCCGCTGGACCGCCGAAAGTAGACGGATATGAGTTCCAGGGAATTTCGTTTTCGTGCTACGAGATCGGCGGCGATTACTATGATTTTATTCCAAGGCACGATGGAAAAATGCTCGTTGCTCTCGGTGACGTTTCTGGAAAAGGGACTTCGGCCTCGCTCCTGATGTCGAGCCTCCACGCCGCGATGCATGCCCAGGTTGCGGCTAAGACGGCACTCGAGGAAATGATCGTTTCGATCAATGTCTATCTTGCTGAAAATACGCCGGCAAACCGATTTATCACACTTTTTGCTGCTGAATTGGACGTAACCAACGGCGGTCTGAAATTTATTAATGCAGGTCACAATCCTCCGCTCATTGGCCGTGCCGATGGAACGATCGAACAACTCCCGTCAGGCGGACTTCCGCTTGGTATCATGCCGTTCGCTCAATATGAGGTCGATACCGCTCAATTGAATTCCGGAGACGTTCTCGTTATCTACTCGGACGGGGTTTCCGAGGCCAACAACATCAATGAAGATGAATTCGGTATGGAACGGCTTGAAAAAGTGATCAGTGAAAATGTGAAAGCGTCTGCATCAGGAATCCGTGACAAAGTAGAATCTGCGCTGTCGACTTTTACCGGAACCGCGGCCCCAAATGACGATATAACGCTCGTTATCGTTAAAAAGGTATAGGATGATCCACACTATCTCGATCGTGGTGATCTAGACGGCAATCCCGAACAGCCGACCCACGAGATTTGTGACCAACAGTGCGAGGGCACCCCAGAAAGCTACTCGGGCGGCTCCTCGTACGATCGATGCTCCGCCAGCATATGCCGCAAGTGAGCCAAGAGTGATCAAAGTGAACAGCGCAGTTGCGGCCGTTATTTCGGCTATAAAAAGTGTGGGTGAAAGCAGTGCGGCTATTAACGGGATGATCGCACCGAAAATAAAAAACAATGCCGACGCAAATGCGGCCTGCAACGGTTGGGCTCTTAGTGCATCGGTGATCCCTAATTCTTCCCGAGCATGCGTACCTAACGCGTCAACTTCCATCATTCTAGCGGCGACCTTCGAGGCGAGATCTTCGTCAAGTCCCCGTTCGACATAGATCGCAGTCAATTCAGCGGCCTCCGCATCAGGATGGGATTCGAGCTCCTGTTTTTCACGTGCAATATCAGCATTTTCGGTGTCGGATTGGGATTTGACGGAAACGTACTCGCCCGCCGCCATTGACATAGTGCTTGCCACGACCGCCGCCACGCCAGTGAGCAAGATATTACTCCTCCCCGCACCGGCGGCGGCGATCCCGACGATCAGACTGGCGATCGAGATCGTTCCGTCATTAGCTCCTAGGACAGCGGCCCGCAACCATCCGATCCGGTGACCTCGATGATATTCAAAATGATTTCTTTTCATTTGATCCTTCTCAAAAGCGAATAGTGCAAAAGATTCTAATCAAGCTTGTGCGTACGAGTATAAACTATTTGTTCGTTATAACTTCCCATCTATGAGCCGCCCCCGAAGACTCGAGGCATCTTCAGGTGATTAAAAAAAGAATCGTTAAAACTTGTTGACCAATGTGTTGCGTTTGGTCTAAACTACTTTTGGCGAGTTTGTATCGCTCCCCCGCGAATGCCTCCTAAGTCGAAAAAAATAAGCCTGATCTTCTTTGTGATAGTGACCCTTCTTTTCGTGGGGCTCTTACCGCTCGTTTTAACGGGATGGTTTCTGTCGGAACGAAGCGGACGCGAATTAAGAGCGTCAGAGAATCGGTATCAAATACAGCTCGTTCAGGATAAGACGCGTCAGATCGAGCTGTTTGGAAAGCGGTTCACCTCAACAGTTTCCGGTCTTGCGATGGCGTTGGAACTCGCGAACAGTGCCGCTGTTATTTCTTCACCCCAGACGGAAAGCAAACTTGCGGCAATACTAAAGGAAAATCCTGATCTGCTTGCTCTTTCGGTTAATCCAACAAATCAGGAAGCGTTCTCAGTCTTTCGTGCCGAGGCATTAAACCGGACCGAGGTCGAATCGATCTCCGCTGGAATCGCCTCGCTACCGAAAGCCGGCAAAGTTTCTATCGGCCAACCTATAAAAACAGACGGAACCGGCCAGTTCGTCATGACTTTTGCTAGTGATGTCGTCTTAAACGGTGAAAAAACGGCAACCGTCGTCGCAGTCGCTTCGCTGCAGGGCGTTTCGCAGAATATCGTTGGTCTCGGAGCAGCGAAAGAAGCTGACCTTTGGAAGGCCGGTCTTCCGATCACCTTTGTAGTTGATGGGAAAGGTGCGGCAATTTTTCATCCGGATCCCGCAGTCGCTACCGCCGCAGAACCAATGGGCGAACTAAAGATCGTTCAGGAATGGATCGAGTCCGGCACGCAGGTGCAATCCGCCCTTGTGCCCTTCACGGCGAAATACGGCGGCAGCAGCTACGAGATGATCGGTGCTTACTCGACCGCGGTCATAGGTGACAATTATAAATTCGGCGTCATCACGATGCAGGATGAGAAGACCGCTCTCGCGTCGGTCGGGGAAATGAAAAATCAGACGTGGCTCATCAGCATGCTGTTTGCCGCTTTAGCACTCATAGTCGGGATGCTCGGTTCCCGAATGATGACAGCACCGCTTCTCCGACTGGTAAACGCCGCCAAACTCATTGCCGGCGGCGACTTTACCTCGCGTGTCGAGACCAACAACATCACTGAGATCGGTACGTTAGGCGAAACATTCAACCTAATGACCGACAAGGTTGAAGAACAGATCGTCAATCTTGCTAAAGCAGCCGCCGAGAATCGCGAACTTTTCGTCGGAACGGTCAAGGCTCTAGCGGCCGCAATTGATGGAAAGGACAAGTACACGCGTGGTCATTCTGAACGCGTCGCCCGTATTTCTGTTGCGATGGGCAAACGCCTAGGCATGGATGAGGTCGAACTCGACACTTTAAGGATGAGTGCTTTGTTGCATGATATCGGTAAGATCGCGATCGATGATGCAATTCTCAAGAAGCCGGCGGCATTGACTGATTCGGAATACGAGATCATGAAAACGCATCCGCAACGCGGGTTTAAGATAATGTCTCAGATTCCGGCTATGAAGGACTTTTTGCCGGGAATGTATATGCATCACGAGATGGTTAACGGAAAAGGTTATCCCCAAGGTTTGACGGGAGACCAGATCCCGCTTCAGGCAAAGATCATTTCGGTGGCTGACACCTTTGATGCGATGACAATTGATCGGCCATATTCCAAAGGAATGGATCTACCATCGGCACTTCAACGCATTCGTGAGTTGGTGGGAACGCGATATCAGTCTGATGTCGTCGAAGCCTTAGTAGATGCGTGCGACGATGGCGAGATCGCGAATGGTATCGTACGCCAAATGGCAGCCATCCGTGCTATGGAAGAAGAAAATTCAAAGGCTCGAATCCAACTCGTCGCATAAAGTTGACGGTGTTTTAGGTTGTTTCTTCATTCGCCCTCGCACAAATAAGAATCGCGGCAAATTCATGCTTTAGCTCCAATCATTTTACTAAATCGATCTCGTATCTCATCGCACGTTGTTCAGCGTGCGATATTTTTTTATACTCTTAAGTTTATTGAGGTTCGTGCGGAGCATACTAATATGGCGTTCTTTTGGCGTAGAAAAAAAGAAGATACTTTTTCAAGTTCCGTGCTTGGACTCGACAAATCGGTCGAGGAATTAAAAGCTCAGGAAGAGGCGGTCGAGCGTGAGTTGAGCGTCCGTTTTTCGAAAGCGATCGAGAAGACCCGACACTCGATAAACAATCGTCTAGATACGATCTTTGAAGGGCGAAAACAGATAGATGAGGCATTTCTCGAAGAACTTGAGGAAATGCTGATCTCAACCGATATCGGTGTCACGACAACGATGCAGATCTTGGATAGCATTCGTCGCGGGGTTTCTCGGCAAGAGATCAATGATCTTGATGCGCTAAAAAAGGCCATGAGGCAGGAATTGCTTGGGATACTCCAACACTCGACGGAACGCGGTGTCGCCGATGAGCGAGTCGTCGATGAATCGATAAAGCCTTACGTTCTAATGGTGGTTGGCGTTAACGGAGTTGGAAAAACTACAACCATCGGTAAACTTGCCCAAAGGATCAAGAACGAAGGGAACGACGTGCTGATCTGTGCGGCTGACACGTTTCGCGCCGCCGCGAGCGATCAGCTTGAGATCTGGGCCAACCGGGCAGGTGTTCAGATCGTTCAGCAAAAACAGGGAACGGATCCCGCTGCTGTCCTTTTCGACGCCCTTGCCGCTGCGAAAGCGCGCAGTTCGGACGTTTTGATCGTCGATACGGCGGGACGTTTGCACAATAAGGCGAACCTGATGGCGGAGCTTGAAAAAATGAAGCGTATCTCAGCGAGAGAGGTTTCCGGTGCTCCGCACGAGACGCTTCTCGTAATTGACGCAGTTACAGGACAAAACGGCCTCGAACAGGCCCGGCAGTTTATGAAGACCGCTGACGTAACCGGAATCGTTCTTACAAAACTGGACGGGACAGCCAAAGGCGGGATCGCTGTTGCGATCGCTAAGGAATTAAACCTTCCTATTCGCTATGTCGGCATCGGTGAACAGGTCGATGATCTGATGGTCTTTGATCCGGAAAGTTACGTTAATGGACTGTTTAACTAGATGACCGAAGACCTCGATATTAAATATTCAAGACTTGCTCTGGATCTCGCGTCCAATGGCGTCGGACTCGTTAGCCCAAATCCGCTTGTCGGATGTGTGATTTTATCCGCCGCAGGCGAGATCGTGGGTGAGGGAACATACATTTACGACAGCATTACGCACGCGGAGGTAGTCGCCCTCGAATACGCCGGAAATCTCGCACGAGGCGGGACAGCGTTTGTATCACTCGAACCGCACGATCATCATGGCAAAACGGCTCCGTGTACAGAGGCATTGATAAACGCCGGTATTAAACGCGTTGTCTGTCCGATCATGGATCCAAACCCGCTTGTCGCGGGCAACGGATTTGAACGCCTTAAAAATGCCGGGGTTGAGGTAGTCACCGGCATTCTCGCTGACGAAGCTACGAAACTCAACGAAAAATTCATTTGCTGGCACAAAAAACACCGACCTTTCGTTCACCTTAAACTCGCCATGTCACTCGACG
Organism: Acidobacteriota bacterium; assembly: GCA_043737915.1. GTDB lineage: Bacteria > Acidobacteriota > Blastocatellia > Pyrinomonadales > Pyrinomonadaceae > OLB17. The sequence continues at coordinate 35 of JAYSZT010000253.1, read as the reverse complement.
GACGAATTTCGCTCTCGGACAGCGTTTCGACAACT
>JAYSZT010000252.1:0-7869 GCA_043737915.1 Acidobacteriota bacterium | reverse complement strand
AAATTTCAACGAAATGACTTCCGAACTCGCCAAGAAGCGCGATCTTGAAGCACAACTTCAGCAAGCTGAAAAAAGTGCCGTCGTAGGCAGGCTAGGTTCGGCGATCGCCCACGAGATCCGCAATCCGCTCAATTATATAAATTTGACGCTTGACCATCTTCGGTCTAAATATGCACCCGATGACGATGAAAAACGGGCGAAATTTGAACAGCTCACCTCGCAATTAAAGGCCGAGGTCGCCCGAATAAATTCGCAGATATCTGATTTTCTCAACTATTCACGTCCGGCAACGGCGAACCTCCGCCCGGTTAACGCCAGAGAGATCGTCGAAGATTCGCTGCGGATAGTCGAGGCACAGGCGGCTGAAAACGACATCAAGATCAGCGTGGTCGAGCACGAAAGCGTTCCAGAGATAATGGGCGACCCCGAATTTCTGCGATCTGTTTTTAATAATCTTTTTATCAACGCCGTCCAGTCGATGGGCACGGCGGGCGGGCATCTGAGTGTGAAGATATCGCCGGACGGCGATTTCGTCCGTTTCGAGATCGCCGATGCGGGCGATGGTATTAACGCCGAAAACCTTTCGAAAATTTTCGAACCCTATTTTTCAACCAAGGAAACAGGCACCGGCCTTGGCCTCGCGATCGTTCAGAAGATCATCGATATTCACAACGGAACGATCGAAGTAGAATCAACCGTGGGCGAAGGTTCAAAATTCACGGTGCGAATACCGAGTGTCCCTGACAACTAACCGGACAGCAAGGGGGACGATGGCAGAAAAATTTGATTATAAGGTCTTTTTTACACGCTTAAAAGAAAAATTGTTCGACGATGACATTATCGGCAACGCCGCCCAGGTCGCGTTTTATTTTTCGTTCGCTCTTTTTCCGCTGCTTCTGTTCCTGATGACACTTCTCGGGATACTGCTAAGTGACAAGCAAGAACTTCAAACCGAACTTTTCAATATTCTTGCCCAAGTAATGCCTCCGTCTGCGTATGAGTTGGTCAGCAAGACGTTAACTGAAGTAACCTCGAACGCCTCCGGCGGCAAATTGTCAATCGGCATCCTCATCACTCTTTGGTCCGCGTCCGCCGGTTTCGACAATATGCGCGGCACTTTGAATGAGGTTTATAACCTGAAGGAAACACGTAGCTGGCTGCGGGCCAAATTGACATCGCTTGGCCTGACGATCGTCGTTGGAATTTTAATACTTACGGCTCTTGCATTTATTGTTTACGGGTCGCAGTTTCTAGATGCTGCGCTTCCGGTTGACTCGCCGTATTTACTTGCAGCTTTGCAATGGATCGTCGTACTGGCAGTCGCTCTAATGGCGTTCGCTCTGATCTATAATTTGGCGCCCAATAATGACCCGTTACAATGGAGATGGATCACCCCGGGAGCACTGGCGGGAGTTTTACTTTGGCTTATCTTTTCCGGCGCCTTTCGCATCTATCTTAGTTATTTCGATTCATACGCCGCGACATACGGCTCGCTAGGGGCAATGATCATTCTCCTGCTTTGGCTGTACATCACTGCCCTTGTGATATTGATAGGCGGGGCTGTGAACGCTATTCTTGATGAGCAGAGCGGCATACGAGATAAGGCAGAGGATGCGAAACAGATTAGGGAAGAAAAAGCCGGATCCGGTAAAAATTCGAAAACTTGAGAAGTTTTTGATAGACATTCACATATGGCAAGAAAATCAATACTCGTAGTCGATGACGAGAAAAATCAGCGAGAAATATTGGAAACGATCCTTTCGGGCGAAGGCTACGACGTAACGACCGCTTCGTCCGGCGAGGCGGCGATGAAGTTTGTCGCGGACCGGCATATTGACCTTGTTTTGACCGATCTTAAGATGACGGGAATGAGCGGTCTTGATCTGCTCAAGCAGCTCACCGATTTTGATAAATCGATCATCGTCATTCTGCTGACGGCCCACGGTTCGGTCGATTCGGCGGTGGACGCGATGCGTCTCGGGGCTTTTGAATACCTGCAAAAGCCTTACGACAGCGAAAATCTGCTCGAGACCGTCTCGCGGGCGTTGAAGAAATTGACGACGCTCGACGCTGAAATAATCTCTGTATCGCCTGAGATGGATAAGGTCAAAAAGCTGATCGTCAAGATCGCCAAGTCCAACTCCACGGTTCTCATCCGTGGCGAAAGCGGCACCGGTAAGGAGTTGATCGCAAGATCGATCCATACCAACAGTCTGCGCTCAAGCGAGGCATTTCAGGCCGTAAACTGTGCAGCGATCAATGAGAATTTGCTCGAATCAGAACTGTTCGGACACGAAAAAGGATCATTCACCGGTGCAGTTGCCGACAAAAAGGGTTTGTTCGAAATAGCTCACAAGGGCACACTTTTTCTCGACGAGATCGGTGAGCTTGATATTTCGCTGCAAGCAAAGATTTTGCGGGCATTGCAGGAAAAACAGATCAGGCGTGTCGGCGGCATTCGCGATATCGACGTTGATGTACGGGTTGTCGCGGCAACGAACCGGGACCTGCTCCACATGGTCGAGGAAAAACGGTTTCGCGAGGATCTTTATTATCGCCTGAATGTTTTGTCGATCGAACTTCCCGCACTGCGCGAACGCCGCACTGACGTTCCCGTTTTGATCGATTACTTCGTCAAAAAACACACCCGAGTGACCAACCGAAAGATCGCATTTCAGACCGCCGCTCGCCGCTTGCTCGAAGATTACGCCTATCCGGGCAATGTCCGTCAACTCGAGTCTGCCATCGAACGCTCGATCTTGCTCTGCGAAAATGACACCATCACAACCGAAGACCTGCCGCCGGAGGTGACCGGCTCGACCTCAGGAAGTTCTGGATTCTCGACCGACCTGTTCAAACTTCCGGCCGAAGGCGTCAATTTCGAAGATGTTGAACGCAGCCTGATAATGCAGGCTATGGACCGCACTGATAACAACATTACGAAGAGCGCAAAACTCCTCGGCCTGACCTTTCGGACCCTACAATATCGGCTCGAAAAGTTTGGGGCAAAAAAAGACGAAGATAGCGGAGACGGCCAGCCCACGACTGACGAGGTCTGAGCAATGAGGTCGGACTTAGAGCACTACCGGCGAGTATTTTCGATCTGATTCAATGGCGGAAGTCCTTGGCAGAAATTGAATCTCAGCTTATTCTTGTTTCTAAACCCAGAATCCGGAGGATTCACATATGGAATGGTTCTCAACATTAAGTCTTGCTCTTGGCACCGCGTGGACATCGGGGATCAACCTGTACGCGACAGTTACGGTGCTCGGACTACTGCAAAAATTTGGGGCGACGAAACTGCCGGGCGGGCTGGATCTGCTCGATAACTGGTGGATCATCGGTTTTGCCGGCGGTTTGTATTTGGTCGAATTTTTCGCGGACAAGATCCCTTATGTCGATAGCGTTTGGGATGTTGTGCATACATTTATTCGCGTACCGGCTGGTGCGGTCGTCGCGTACGCCGCGACCAATCAGCTCGATGCGAGCGTGTATGTCCCGGCGGCCCTTGTGGGCGGCGGATTGGCCTTTGGCTCGCACGGCACAAAAACGGCTCTCAGAGTCGGTGCAAATCTTTCGCCGGAACCGGTTTCAAATTGGGTTCTCTCGATCGTCGAGGACGTTATCGCCTTCATCGGCACCTTGCTGGCCGTCTTCGCTCCTTTTATCATCGCCGTTATTCTGCTTGTTTTTGTTGTTCTCTTTTGCTGGTTCTTCCCGAAATTGATCCGGCTTTTCCTGCGTTTGTTCCGAGCTGTCGCGTCATTTTTTCGAGGGAAAGGTTTTCAGGACGTTGCAGCTAGATAGTGTGATTGGATAGAAAAATGGAGCTTGGATTTCAAATATTAGCGGCCGCCTTGGTCATACTTTCAGCCTATTTTTATTTTATGGGCAACAGCGACGGCTCTCTCATCTCCGGCGTCTTTGCTTCGTGCAGTTTTTTTATTTCCTACCGTTTTCGTCTCAAGACCCGTCTCGATGCTCAAAAAGCGGCGGTCGAACCGGTCAGCAAGGACACTAGCAACCAACCACAAATCTGAGCACATATGGCACGAATAGTTTTGGCCACCACGGGTTCGTTTGGTGATCTACACCCGATGATCGCATTGGCGATCGAACTGAGAAAACGAGGGCATTCATGTCTGATCGCCTCCTGGGAAGGCTATCGGGAAAAGGTCACGGATCTTGGTTTTGAATTTCATCGCCTTCGGCCAGACGCCGACCCGACCGATCGCGAGCTTATTCGCAAAACGATGGATGCGTCGAAGGGCACTGAGATGGTCATCAAAGAGATAATTTTCCCGAGCCTTCCCGATATGTATGCCGATCTGCGGTCGGCGTGCGAAGGTGCGGACGTCGTTATCACCGGCGAACTCGTCTATGCCGTAGCATCCGTGGTAGAGAAAACCGGGATCAAGTGGATCTCGACCAGCCTCGCACCGATCTCGATGTTTTCATTTGAGGATTTGAGCCTGGCACCAGGTTTTCAGTGGATGGAGATGCTAAGGCCTATGCCCGCGTTCATCAATCGGGCATTATTTTCTCTTTTACGAATGACGATCAGCGACTGGTACGAGCCGTATAAAGCTTTTCGTCAAGACATCGGCCTGTCAATTGATCACGATCCGATCTTCGACAACAAGTTTTCAAAACTGCTTCATCTGTCGATGTTCTCGAAGGCTCTCGGTCGGCCGCAGGCTGACTGGCCAACTTCAACTCTGCAGAGCGGGTTTTGTTTCTATGATGGGAGCGAATCTGGCGATCTGGATGATGAACTCTCTCTGTTTCTCGAGTCAGGTGAGCCGCCGATAGTATTTACGCTTGGGACGGCAGCAGTCCTCGATGCGGGGAATTTTTTTGACGAGAGTGCGAAAGCCGCGAAGCAACTCGGGCGTCGTGCCCTTTTGCTCTATGGCCGGGACAATGAGACACCGAAAGGGCTGAACGAAAATATTGTCGCATTTCCGTACGCACCATATTCGCAGGTCTTTCCTAATGCCGCTTGCGTTGTCCATCAAGGCGGTGTCGGAACAACCGCTCAAGTTCTGCGAGCCGGAGTTCCACATCTGATAATGCCTTACAGTCACGATCAACCCGACAATGCGGCCCGATGCCGCCGAGCGGGCGTCGCGGAGATCATCAGCCGCGACAATTACAATGCTAATTCCTCTGCAAAAGCACTCGAGCAAATATTGGCTGATCCGAAATACCGCGAATCCGCCGCGAATCTCAAAGGACTCGTCAGATCTGAAAACGGCACGGAAACCGCCTGCGATGCTATCGAACTTATTTTGCGTAAATGATCAAGACAGATAAGATATAGCTGTGGACGACATCAGCGAGATATACGGTTGGATCTATGGACTGAAGGACGGTCTCATTCGCGATCTAGAGATCACGATCAACAGCGAGAATTCACTGAAAGGATTGCGCAAGGCCTTTCTTTTCAGCGACAAACGCGAGGGGGCGACTCCGGCATCAAACTGACTTATGAATATTCTTTCCATCACCAAAACTTCCTTGAGAACCGTTGCGTTCACAGTCCTTTTGCTAATGTTTTGTGTTCCCGCTTTCTCACAGATGTCGCGGAAACCGACGCCGACCCGCGAACCCGCCGGAGTGATGGGGAAAAAGCCGGATTCGAACAAAAATTCGCTCCCGAAGCTAAATTCGCGAGCGGAATTCGATTCGATCGGCCGGGTTTATCATCGCGGAACACCGTATGCAATGCCGCACACGATGTTCGTGATCGATCGTAAGAGCAATAATAAAATCTATTTCGTCAATTCGCAGAAATACCGTTTTCACAAGGATTTTTTGCTCGCAAATTATCTCGTTCCGCGAGGAACTGACATTTTCAAACCGATCTACGTCGATCAGGACCGAAGATTTATCGTAGGGACGATCGCGTGGCAAGGCCCGGTCGAAAAATTCACCTGGGAGTTGTGGGAAGGCGACCTTGCGTCGGCGGAGATCATAAAGATCGCGAATACCACAGTAAATAAGGGCTTTTTCCAAAAGGTTTTCTATAAGCCAAATTCTATCCGGCAAGAAGACGTTTCGGTAAATATCGGCATCGACCGCATCCTGCAGGACGAGCTAAACCGTAACCAGGCATATTTGGCACTGAATACCGGCAAGGCCGTCGGGCGTCTGCACATCATCGACAAGCTCGATGACACGGTGGAGATCGGCGAAAATGAGATCATTGTTCTCAAGGAATTGCCACTCACACTGCCTCCGGTTCGCGGAGTGATCGTCGCCAAACCGTCGAGCCCGCTTTCGCATATAAATATTTTGGCTAAAGGCTGGAACATTCCGAACATTTACATCAAAAACGCCGACAAACTCTTTCGGGATTTCGACACTTATTGGATAAAGCTCGACGCGAATTTGACAGATTACAGCTTTGACAAGGTCACGAGAACTGATGAACTGCCCAAGCCTCCGGACGAGTTAGTTCCTCCATCGGACCTGAAAACAACGAAGCTCGGCCCGCTCGGTTCGATGCGAAAAGCAGACAGCATCAAATACGGCTCGAAATCAGCAAATCTCGGTGAAATGCTATTTAAGAAGATTCCGGGGATCATCGTCCCTGACGGCTTCACGGTGCCGTTTTATTGGTACGACAAGTTCATGAAGGACAACGGTTTGGATAAGGTAATTCTCGATCTGATGGACGAGAATGATTTTGTTCACAACCCGAAGGTGCGGCGCAAAAAGCTTGAGGAGTTTCGATCCGCTATCCAGAACGGGAATTTCGACGACGAATTGCGTACGTCGGTGCTCAACCAGTGGAAAACGCAGCTTGGCGGTAAGCCGGTGTTTGTTCGCAGCTCGTCGAATTCCGAGGATTTGCCAAATTTCAGCGGAGCCGGCCTTTACTCAAGCGTACCGAACGTGATCGAGGATGAAAAGCTGATCGAGGCAGTAAAAAAGGTCTGGGGCTCGCTCTGGAAATTTGAGGCTTACGAGGCTCGCGTCCGCAATTATGTGAGTCAAACGGATGTGTATATGTCGGCACTTATCCAGACCGGCGTCGACATGGAAAAAGGCGGCGTCATGATCACGAAAGACCCTTTCGACGATCGAAATATAAACTCTGTTTACATAAGTGCGGTCTGCGGTCACAATTCAAAGGTAGTTGATAACGCAGGCATTCCGGAGCAGATACTGTTTAATCCGAAATCGAACTCAGTAATCGTGATGACGCTTTCACAACAGGAGAATGCGCTCGCTTTCGACGATAATGGTGATCTGAAGGTTACCGCTGATAAATGTGCAGGTGCGAAGAAACGCGTCCTCACTGATACTCAGGCACGCAGCCTGGCGACAGCGGCAATAAAGATCCGCACCGCATTCGGCGGGAAGAAACAACAGGACATTGAATGGGGCATATTGAACAATAAACTTTTTGTGGTTCAGTCCCGCCCGTATATCGACAAGAAAAACTGATATGAAATTATTTATCGTAACTATATTTTTCGCGTTTTCCCTCGCCTGCGGCAATGCCGCGACACCCGTTCAGCAGAACGCTAATTCGCGGGCCTCAGAACCTGGAGCAACGCCGAAGTCTGTCATTGCTCACGCCTCTGAGAACGAAAAACCGACAACCACGAATGCAGTTCCAGGCGAGAAGAAAAAGTGGACGCAAAGCGGTGAGCCGATCGACACCGCCGAGTTTGACGCGGCCGTCGCCGTAGGCGAAAAAGCCGTTGCCGCGAAAGGCACCGACGCTGGGGCGAAAAAGAAACTCGCCGATGCCTACTTCAAACGCGGATTTGCCCTGACCGAGGCACGTCAGTACGCGTCCGCACTGGGAGATTATCGACGGGCATTAAAACAAGACCCTTCGAACGCCGAAGCGAA
>JAYSZT010000251.1:0-7875 GCA_043737915.1 Acidobacteriota bacterium | reverse complement strand
ACCCGAAGCCGACGCCAACATCCAACTGCCGCCCCCACCCGACAAATACTCCTTCTGACCGTTAGTAGAAAGCGGGCAGAATGAACAGAAAAAGCCCGCACATCGCGGGCTTTGCTCCTACCTGTTACTTGTTACCTGTCACCGATCACGGATTGAGCGTCACGTAGGCTGGTTCGGAGACCTGGCCGTAGTCGGTGTTGTTTTTGCGGAGTTGGACGCGGACTTGGATCTGTTCGGCCTCGCCGGGAGTTGTCAGCGAAACGCTGACATCGGCGGATTTGCCTTGGCACGAATCGACTTTGGTCCATTCGCCGCCTTTTCGCAGGATATAAACATCCCACATCACCGCCTCGCCGCGTCCGGCGACGACGATCGAGAAGTGGTGATTGTTCGCCGCCCCGAACACCTGGATCGTCTTGCTATTTGATCCCGTTGTCACGAGTTAAGCTGATCGTCTGTTCTAGTTTGTCACGCACGATCTTTAAGGTGATTTCGCTCTTGCTTTCGTCTTTAAGTGTGCGAGTCAGACTCAGAGCCCCCCAAAAGGGCTGATCATCGATCGTGGTGATGACGTCACCGGCTTTGAGTCCTGCTTTCGAACCAGGAGATTCTTCACGAACAGTAGTAATAAGAATCCCTGCCTTGACGCCAAAATATTGAGCAAGCTGATTACTGAGCGGCATGAGGTTAACACCAAAATATGGGATCGATGTCTTCACTTGGCTTTGAAGCGCCACGATGATTGTTTTTGGTCCAACCTCCTCGGAGTACAAACTTTCCTGCAAAAGGATGTAATTGAGCGCTTCAGCGGCGGTTACATTCTTAAGATCGATCATGACCTTTCTGCCTGAGGCTCGAAAAGATTCGCTATCGAACACGACGTTTAGATTCATTTCTCGTGCCAACTCTTTTATCAGGAACTGCAAGTCAATACCGGTGGGAAATGGTAGATCCCTTCCCCTTTCGGTTCGAACTTCGTTAGTAAGTATTGTTGGCTTGTCGGATGCCGCCTTCTTTGCATCCTGAGCTTGCCCCGGTACAAGAACGAAAGACGCCGCGATGATCAAGATAGAAACGAGTGATCTAATAAGCATATCGGTCTCCTATGTGATTAATTTTGCATGAATGCATTGATATCTCGATGTTACAGTATCGGCAGAGGATGTCTCTCAACGAGGCCTTGACTACGGCAAATTATACGGGCTTAAACTTTATTTCGAAAGTAAAAAGGCTTCGTCGTTAAACGAAGCCTTTTGGTAACTAACGCGGAACGGACAGGATCGTCCGTGGTTCGCTTTACATTCCAATTGCCGCCCGTGCGGTGGTCGCCTGCTTACGCGGGCGGTTTGGTTACTCTTCGCCGCCTTCGGCACCTTCTTCCTCGCTTTCGGGGGCGAGGAGGGAGACGCTTGTTACCAGGTCGTCGTCGCCGGTTTTGATCAGGGTGACGCCTTGGGCGGAGCGGCCGGTTTCGCGGATCTTGTCGACGCCGAGGCGGATGAGTTTCGCCTGTTGCGTGATGATCATGATCTCGCTGTCCGGTTCGATCGGGAACGCCGCGACGACCTTGCCGGTTTTGGCAGTGGTCTTCATATTGATGACGCCTTTGCCGCCGCGTTTCGTCAGGCGATAGCTGTCGACCGTTGTCTGTTTGCCAAAGCCCTGCTCGGACACGCTCAGGATCATCTCGGTTCCCTCTTGCGAAACCGAGCAAACGCTGACCACGAAATCGCCCGCGCGGAGATTAACGCCGCGAACTCCGCGGGCGACACGGCCCATCGGACGCACATCGCTTTCGTTAAACCTCACCGCCATGCCGTCGTGCGTCGCGATAAAGATCTGTCGCTTGCCGTCGGTGCGGATGATGTCAAGCAGCTCGTCGCCTTCGTCGATGTTGATGGCGTTGATACCCGAAGCACGGATATTCTGATAGTCGCGGAGCGAAGACTTTTTGATCACGCCTTTCTTCGTAACCATCGTCAGATAGATCTCCTCGCTAAAATCACGCACCGGCATCACGGCTACCAGCTTTCTTTCCTGCGAAAGCTGCACCAGATTGACCACCGCTTTGCCGCGAGCCGAAGTGTCGCCCTCAGGGATCTCGTGAACCTTCATCTTAAAGACCTGGCCGTCATCGGTGAAGATCATCAGGAAGTTATGCGTCGAGGCGAGGAAGAGATGTTCGACAAAATCCTCGTTCTTCGCCTTAGCACCCAAACGGCCTTTGCCGCCGCGTCCCTGCTTGGAATATGCCGCAACCGGCGTACGTTTGATGTAACCGGCGTTGGTCACGGTGATCGCGACCTCTTCGTCGGGAATTAGATCTTCGATGTTGAGTTCGACGCCCGCATCGACGATCACTGTGCGACGCTTGTCGCCGAACCTATCTTTGATCTCTTCGAGCTCTTCAGTGATCACCTGACGCAGGACGCTCTCGTTCTGCAGAATGTTATCGAGTTCCGCGATAAGTTTAATTATCGACTCGTACTCGTCGAGAATCTTCTGACGCTCAAGTGCCGACAGGCGTCGCAACTGCAGATCAAGGATCGCCTGCGCCTGAATATCTGAGAACTCAAGACTGGTCATCACCTTATCCAGTTCCTTGAGGAACACGGCCTTCGGCTTTTCGCCTGTCACGCCTCGCCAAGTCGCGATCTCGCTGGTGGTCGTCAGATTCGCCGTCAACCAGGCTTTTGCCTCATCGACCGCACGAGAATTACGAATAAGCGGAATGATGTAGTCGAGAGCGTCGATCGCTTTGTTGAGACCTTCTAAAATGTGAGCCCGGGCCTGAGCCTTGCGCAGTTCGAACTCGGTCCGGCGGCGAACCACTTCGCGGCGGAATTCAACGAACGCCTCAAGCATCTGCTTCAGCGACAGAAGCTTCGGCTGACCATCAACGATCGCGATGCTGATGATGCCGAATGACGACTGCATCGCCGTTAATTTATAAAGCTTATTGAGAACGACCTGCGGGACGGCGTCGCGTTTGAGTTCAACGACCACACGGATGCCTTCGCGATTGGATTCGTCGCGGATCTCGGAGATACCGTCGAGCTTTTTCTCGTGAACAAGCTCGGCCATCTTCTCGATCAGACGAGCCTTATTCACCTGATAGGGCAGTTCGTTTATCACGACTGCGTTCTTTACGCGATCGCCGCGGCCGACCTCATCGACCACCGCCCGGGCACGCATCTGAATGATCCCGCGTCCCGTTTCGTACGCCCGGCGAATCTCTTCGCGGCCGTAAATAAATCCGGCAGTCGGGAAATCCGGTCCGGGAACGATCGCGATCAGTTCATCGACCGTGATCGCCGGGTTCTTGATCAATTCAATAGTCGCGGTCAGGATCTCGGTCAGGTTGTGCGGCGGGATCTTAGTTGCCATTCCGACGGCAATACCTTCGGAACCGTTTACTAGTAAAAGCGGCACCTTCGTCGGGAGAACCTTCGGCTCTGATAACGACTCGTCGTAGTTCGGCTGGAAATCAACGGTTTCCTTTTCGATATCTCCAAGAATGTCGCCCGTGATCCGAGCCATGCGAACCTCGGTGTATCGCATTGCGGCCGGATTGTCGCCGTCGATCGAACCGAAATTCCCCTGCCCATCGACGAGCATGTAGCGCATCGAGAATTCCTGCGCCATTCGAACGACCGTGTCATAAACCGCAGTGTCGCCGTGCGGGTGATATTTACCGATCGTGTCTCCGACTACACGAGCCGACTTTTTGTACGGCTTGTTGTATGTGTTGCCAAGCTCGCTCATCGCCCAGAGAACGCGGCGGTGAACCGGTTTGAGCCCGTCGCGAACGTCCGGCAAAGCGCGGCCAATAATGACCGACATGGCGTAATCGAGATACGAACGGCGCATCTCGTCTTCGATATTAATCTGGGTGCGATCTAGAAGTGAATCCATTTTTGTTATTAAATTGTGTGAATCAGGTCGCGTTGACGCTAAGCGTAGATTCCGACAAATTCTGGAATTACGGCAACCTTAACTATATCTTAATTATACAGCCTTTATGCCTACCAAGCAACCAAGGCGAATCCCCGGTAAGCCCGTATTCTTGGGCTCAAACTACAAGAACAATGTCAACCTTAGCCCAAAGCGAACCTACAACTCTCGACACACTACCCGTCAGCCCGGTTTCCGAGAGAGAGAACCGACGTCTGCAGCGAATTTCACTTCCATTACCTGTCCGCGTCGAGATCAGAGTGGATTCAAAAACCACTTGGAACGAGATAACCCGTCTAAGCGATATCTCGGCTTTCGGCGCCGGTTTTAACTTAAAGCGACCGGTCAAGCGTGGCCGTCTTATCCAGATGACAGTGCCGATGCCCCGGCAATTGCGTTGTTTTGATTATGCTGAGGCACAGTACAAGATATGGGGAATTGTTAGAAAGTGTATCCAGACGACCAGCCGAACGCCCGACCAGACCTTCGCGGTCGGTGTCGCGTTCACCGGTAAAAATCCACCCGCGGATTATATGGAGCAACCCTCGCGGCTTTACGACATAAGCCATCGCGAGTCGGATGGAGAAGGATTTTGGCACCTTCAGGAAGCCGATACGAGTGGGGACGACAGCGATCTACCCACGGATCTCCGCAGACAGACACGGTTTTCGATCCCCGAACCACTTACACTCGAGCTGCTTGATCTGAACGGAAACGTAACGTCATATGAGTCGACGGTAACCGAAAACTTAAGCGTTGGTGGGGCCGCTGTTTTCACGCAGCATGCTCTGGATGATGGCACATTTTTAAGGGTGACAAGCGAGCGATTTAATGTTACTATACTGAGTATCGTTCGACGCCGACGAGTCGGGCCGGACGGTATATCAAGACTCCACCTGGAGTTCATTGACCGCCTATTCCCTCTCCAAGGAATCGACTAATCCACACGTCGGATCCATTTTTCTAACAACCCTAACACCATGACTACTAAGAAAGATACAGCCGTGCCAGGAATCCGCCACAACCACAGAGTCCCCGCAGATCTAGAAACAATTGTCCGCGTCAAAGAAAGTGCTGAAGAGACTTGGAAGGAGATTACTAGCGTTAGTACCGTTTCGCGTAACGGAGCCGGATTTACGTTATCGCGTCCCGTGGTTGTCGGTCGGCTGGTCGCTCTCCTGATGCCGCTTGAACCGTCATTGCGTGCTTACGACAAAAAAGAAGAAAACTATCCGGTCATGGGCCTCATTCAATACTGCAACGAAGGTCTCGTTGACGACGAGAAGGTTTATCATGTCGGGGTAGGCTTCGTCGGGCGCACAGTACCTGAAAGCTACAAGGCCGATCCGCGTCAAAGCTATCATATTTGCGGGATGGACGAGGAAGGTTTGTGGAAGATCGCTGAGTCGGCTGCCCAGTTCAAGGCTAGAAAGTCTCCGCGATTCAATGTCGAAATGGAAGTTTCGCTCCTATTGATCAAAAAGGGAAAGAAAGGAGAGGCGAAGCGGCACGACTTGAGAGAAATTACGGTGACCAGAAACATGAGTGCCACCGGTGCATCGGTCTTCTCAAGATTAGAGGCGGAGATCGGTGACAAGGTGAAATTCGGCAGTAAGGAACACAACTATTTCACCATTGCGGTGGTGCGTAATCGCGACGAATCGCCGTATACGGGCACGACATTGCACCTCGAGTTCATTGATTCGCAGTTCCCGATGGAAAAGATATACTGTGGTCAAATGGATGTAAAACCTGAGGAGACCGATCCGGTCGAGATGGAAGTCGAGATGGCCGTCGATCCTCCTGATGTGCCAGCCGATCTACTCGCCGAGGCGTTTGAGTTTAGCCGGTTTTAGTTTTAACCTTACATTTCGGAGCTTCGGCTCCGATTTGTATTTGTGAATCACGAAACAAAATATCCGTCGCAGTTCGTCGTAGCAATTCTTTTATTTATCGCGCTCGTGATAAGTAAAACTGTCTGGTTCATCCGCTTTCAAGGCCGCGAACACATCCCGCATCGCGATCTCGGTGCGATGTTGATCGCATCTAATCACCAAACTTACATCGATCCGGTCTGGATCTGCATTCCGATGCGGCGCAGGTTCCGGTTCATGGCTGTCGACAAAGCCTTTGACTCGCCGTTCGTCGGTTCGCTGATCAAATATCTTGGCTCGTTTCCGGTCAAACATCCGGTGGATACAAGTCGCAACGTGATCAAAGAATCGCTTCGTTCCCTATCCGAAGGAGCGTCGCTGGTCGTCTTTCCCGAAGGTGCCCGCGAGTTCGCGGATGGCGAGATGCTTGACTTCAAGACCGGTGCGATACACCTCGCGATGAAGGCCGGCGTTCCCGTCCTGCCCGTCACCATCCGCGGCGGCAACCACATCTGGCCCCAAGGCCGCAAATATCCCCGCCTCTTCCGCCGCGTCGAGATCACCTATCACCCACCGCTCACCCTCGACAATTCAAAAACCCCCACCGAATGGACCACCCACCTCCAATCCGTCATCGCCACTAATTAAACCGCCGCAACCCCGTCACAAGCCCGCACGAAGTAAGGACGTAATGCGGACGTTGAAAAGAAAAGATTTAGCCACGAATGATACGAATGTCACGAATCATCTGCTCCGAATTCGTGACATTCGTGTTATTCGTGGCCACAAAAGAATTCCGCGTTGGCAGAAGGCGGGGAAAGGTCACTGCGGGTTGCGGCCGATGTTGGTGAACCAATCTTCGGTCATGTCGCACCAGATGGCGAGGCCTTGCCAGGTTTTGAACTTGCTGTAATGCCGCCGGATCTTTTCATCAGGGCATTTCTTGCCGTTGTTATGCTTTTTGTAAAAGCCGGCACGTAACCACGAGTCGAGCGCGAGTCCGTCGTAGCGGCCGACTAGTTTGAGCAGATTCTCAGCGGCGTAATCGCCGACACCTTTCACCTTTTTCATCTCTTTTCGAAGATCGGCGGTCGAAAGCGTCGATGTCAGCCAGGATTCGGGATCGACCTCGCCGCTGGCGACAGCCTGTGCGAGTTCGGAGAAATACGCCGAACGATAGCCCGCACGGATGACTTCGCGGTAGAAATCAGGCGTCTGTGCCGCCATCGCTTCGGCGGTCGGGAACGCCTTTCGCCCGCAGGCAGTCTCTTCGCCGAGCTGCTCGACGAGTTTCGTCGTCATATTGCGCGTCACCGCCCACGTGCAGTTCGTCGTACAGATCGTTTTGACCAAATCTTCGAATACCGTCGCCGAACGCAAAAGCCGCCCCGCCTTGCGCTTAACCACCCAATTAACACGACCCAGCTTTTCAGCCGTCCGATAAAACGGCGTAATATCGTCGTCGAGCCGCAGCCGATGACGGACGTCGGAAATCAATTCGCCCTCGTCGAACTTCCCTTCGCCAACCTCAACCCGCAAATGGGCTCCCGCGTCTGAGATCGCTGCAGCCACCGGCCTTTCACCGGCCCGACCGCGAAACACATAATTCAACGTCGCCGTCCCTTCATCCAAAACAAACGGCAAAAGGTCATACCACCCATGGCTGCGAACCGTGAACTTAAAGGAGAAATCCTCCGTAATTGGGACCTCAATGATCGGCATATTTTGTTCACTCGCTAACAGACGGTAGTTTTATTTAGACTAAAAAAACAATATAGAATGATATCAGCTTCGCCAAGATCCGTGGGTAATTTGAGATCGTTTGGATGTTTCAGCTCTCGTGGCAAAGTGATCGACCTGTGGACATTCCGACGACGTCGCCTCAATGCGTTTTCGCCCAGTGTTTTACTGAGGTAATGACATTACTTTACATTTCTCAGACCAAACCTTAATTGTATTCGTCTAACGGTGAGACAGGATAAAAGCCGACCTTACTACACAAAATAAATCTATTGCAAATATTTTTTACATAGTGTAAATTTATATG
>JAYSZT010000250.1:0-16835 GCA_043737915.1 Acidobacteriota bacterium | reverse complement strand
TGAGCTCGGCGCGATTCAGTTTGCCGGTGATCATCGCGAGGTCGGTGCGGTTGAGGCCCGACGAATGCGAGAGCAGGTCGCGGATCGTGATGTTTTTGTCGGTCTCGGCGTCGTACATTTTGAAGTACGGCAGGGCCTTTTTAGGGGAATCGTCGAGCGAAAGCTTGCCTTCGTCCATCGACATCAGGACCGAAAGAGCTGTGAACGCCTTAGTCGCCGAGCCGATCGCGAACTGCGTGTCGGGCGTGACCACGATCTTTTTCTCAAAATCCTTGTAGCCGAGGCCTTTGATGTAGATGATCTTGTCGTCCTTGACGATAACGAGCGACATGCCGGGAATGCCGAGTTCATTGCGGCGAGCCTCAACTCTTTCCTCGATCGTCTTTAATTTACTCGAATAGTCGGCGGCTGCGGCGAAAGGTGTGGCCGTTTGAGCGTATCCGATCTGCGGCAGGGAAAGCGTGATGATCGAGAGTAAAAGAAGAAAAGAGAGTGCAGTTTGCGACAGTCTGGTATTCATACGATTTTCTCCAATAGATATTATTGAGGATGAATACGCGCCTCGGCGGGGGAAAGTTCGGCGAGTTTTGTACTCAGTCCCATCAGGAGATAAAACACCATTGCTATTTCCGAATCGCCGAGGTTGTAGTGGACGAGGCCGCTCACAAAAAAGCCGATCGCTCCGCCGAGACACCCGATCAGGATGCCGGTGTAACGCCAATCTTGCACATTTTTTGACCTGATCGAACGCCAGAGCGTGCGCGTATAGATACCGAGGATCGTCAGCCAAATCAGTAATGCCGGCAAGCCGCGTTCGACGGCGAGTTGGAGCGGAGTTGAGTGAAAATGGCCCATCGGCAGTTTGCCGTTGTCGAATAAATGCCACGCCGGGGCAAAGCGTTTGATCGAGTCCATACCGACGCCGACGGTGAAATTATGAGGGTCTTTCGTCCACAGCTCAAAACCCTCGCGCCAGACGGTTTGCCGCCAGGTGATCGAATTATCCTTTTGATCGAAAAAGCCGACCTGCCGTGTCTGTTGCAGAGCGAAAAGTCCCGCAAGTGCGACCGGAATGATGACGGCCACCGAAATCAAAAGCCATTTGCGCCCCAGTCCAACGAACACAATACACAAAGCCGAGATCAGAAACGCCAATTGGGACGCCCGCGTAACGGTCAGGACGAGCGCGAGGCACATCGCGGCGATCGAAAAAAGGAGAAGTGGAGAAGAGAAAATAAGGAGACGGAGAGATGTGAATAAGCCTGGTACTGCAGATGAGTCCGACTTCACTTCGCTGTGTCTCCCCTTCCTTGTCCTCAAATCCCGGGCAAACGCGGCGACGAGTAAGCCGAAGACGAGCGACATTATTAACTGCAGTACCTCGGCGTATGTCGTGTAGTGGCCGAAGAATCCGGCAGAGCGCCAGTTTTGACTGCGTTTCCAACTCGTAAAGCCGAGCTTTTCCTCGGCGGTCGATCCAATTTGGAGTTCCGCTTTCGTTATCACGGCGGGGATCTCGTAGTCGGTTTTGTAAACGCTAAGATCGGCACGGCCGGTTTGGTCGATCGCTTGAATAATATCGTCTGGGGTCGCGATCTTGCGTTTGTTCACGGTCAGGATCGTGTCGCCGTCCTTGATGTTGAGCCCGGGCAGCGCACTCGCGGATGACACGCCGTGGACCTCAACCCCGCGGCCGATCAGACGTTGGATCGGCGTCATCAATACATTGACCATGCACGACACGATCAGCATGAACGCCAGGAAATATCCGGCACGCAGTTTTCGGATATTGCCGGCGACAAAATAGACGATCAGGAACAGGGCGGCCGCACGGAGCTTTCCCTGCGAGATATCGGGTGCGAATGAAAAGATCGACGTCACGACAGTCCAGCCGAACAGCGACCAGAGAGCGATATCGAGCTTGGTAATACGTACGGCTTCGCGACGTGTGATGAAAAGGCGAATGACGTACGCCAGCATTCCGGTCAGCCATGCGGTCTGCGTGGCGGCGATCGAATGCGGAGCCGAAATGACCATTAATACGAGAAACACGAACGCGATCCGGTCAAGCCAAACCGCCACGCGGTCCGTCGGTCCGATCCCAGCCAGATCGTCCAGTCTCTCGAAAAATCTCTCCATAAATGCGAGTATTATAACAGTTTAGGATGAAAAGCCGCGTCGGTCTCTGAGGAAGAGAGTTCCCGCAAAGACGCAAAGGAGATTTGAGCTGAGTAGCTTTGACGAAAAATATGGTTGATGAGAATTTGCAGACCGATCTCGAGATGACGGCGGAGATCAAATTGTATTACGACCTGTATGTGCCGGAGGATCTAGTCGCTCCGGCACCGTTGTTGATCGCGGTTCATGGTTATGGCGCGCATAAGCGGTACATGATGCGCGAGTCGCGGTTGGTCGCGCCGGAGAATTTTGTGATCGCGTCGATACAGGCGCCGCATCCGCATTATCGTAAGACGGACGACGGATTTCGGATCGGTTTTGGTTGGCTGTCAGATTTCAAGCCTGAGGATCACGTGCGGCGGCATCACCGGTTCATCCTCGACATAATTGACAAGCTTTCAAGCGAGAGGACGATCGACGAGGATCGCATTTTCATTTACGGATTCTCTCAGGCATGTGCACTGAATTTTCGCTTTGCGTTCACTTATCCGCAGGTCCTTGCCGGAGTGATCGGCGTCTGCGGCGGCGTCCCCGGCGACTTGGAGACAAATCCGTTATACCAACCATTCGATGCCGAAACATTTTATCTGTACGGCGACGATGATGAGTTCTACACTCAAGAACAGTTCGCGGCCTTCAATGAAAAACTAAAAAACCGAATACCGAATTTCCAGTCGCAGCATTACAAGGCAAAGCACGAAATTTCGCCGGAGATGCGGACAGACATTAGGCATTTTCTTGCATCAAAGTGACAAAATAGACTACATTTCTGATATTCTCGGAGAGATCTTGTATGAAATTCATGGCACGAATGTTTGTGTTGTTTGCTGCTACGGCCGCGTTTGCTACCTCACTTTTTGCTCAGCAGGCGGATAAGCATCCGGGTATTGGGCTCTACAATCAACAGAGATATGTAGAAGCGATATCTTCGCTCGAATCGGCGTTAAAGCAAAAAGAATATAAGGACAACGCGGAGCTTTTAAGCTATCTTGGGCTCTCGTTGATTGAGAGCGGCAATCCTAAGAAGGGGCGAAAACCCTTGGAGAAAGCCGTCGGTTTTGAGCCGGCCAATCTTGGCTACCGCGTTAATCTGGCTTATGCCTACCTGACCAACCGCGAGGTGAACAAGTCGCAGGCGGAGACCGAAGAGGTTTTGAAACTCGATCCGAAGAATATTCCGGCGATCTATCTGCACGGCATCGCTAACTCCTGGGAGCGAAAGCTGGATGAGGCCGACGCAGACGCAGATCGGATTCTGGCGATCAACCCGGCATATCCTGAGGCGTATATTTTAAAGTCCAATAACCAGATCGCACGAATGGGAGCAAAAGTTAAAGCCTCCGAAGTAGGGGAGGAGATCGGCTACCTGAAATCGGCAGCTGACATTCTGGAAACCGGAATGACCAAGTCTAAAGAGGCAGTGAACTATCCCAAGCTAGTGGCGGAATTTGAATCGGTCAATACTTTTTATAGCTACTTCAAAAATAGAAAGCCATGGGTTCCAGGGACGATCGTTACCGCTGAGCCTGGTGTCACGCCACTGAAAATACTGTCGAAGCCACGTCCCGGTTATACGGATTCTGCGCGTCAGGCGGGCTCTCAGGGCACCATTCAGCTAGCTATACTATTCGGTGCGAACGGCAGGATCATGAATACGCTCGTGTTAAAGGGATTAGGCTACGGCCTTGACCAACGGGCATTGGCCGCAGCACGCAAGATAACCTTCGAACCGAAGATCCAGGATGGAAAACCGGTATCGTCGGTGAAAATTGTCGAATACACTTTCGCTATCTATTAAGGTGAAAGTTTTGGCTTTCTGACCTCGATCTCGGGCGGGAGGTCGAATTGCGGCGTGTCGAGGCCGTTAGGGTCTTTGATAATGTCTACCTTTAATTCTGACAATTTGATCTTTGAGACGGCCGTTTTGGGGCCGTAGAGGATGGCGGTGGCGGTTTTTCCGCCGGTGGTTGGGACTGAGACCGGGCGTTCGATGCGTTTTTCGCCGATGCGCACGAGGACGTCGACGACGGTGTTGTAGATCGTGACCTTGGCGTTCGAGACGCCGACCGGTATCTGGCGGGCGGTGAAATCTTCGCGGCGGCCGTCGAGTGAGATCTTGTCGGTCAGGAGTTGATCAACCGAATTTACGAGCGTTGCGGGGCCGCGAACCTTAACTTTTTGCGGGATGACGGACGGTTCGCCGTAGACCTCAAAACCACTTTCGGGCTCGCCTTGGGTAACCGCTCTTACTTCAATTTCCTTTTCCTCGATCGCCTCGATGGTGACTGCAATACGGCTCGGCTGCAGGTCGACGACCTTGACGCCCTCGGGCAGCGGGACGGAGACGTTCTCGGGCGTCAATGTCAGGACGCGCTCGCCCGGCGTGAGTTCGGTCAGGTCGACATAGACGATGAGATCATTGCGGCGGATCTGTTCGATCTTGTCATCGACGCCGCGCACCCGTATCTCGACCTCCTGAACCGGGGCGTTAGTAATGGCGGCATTATCGAGGACGCGAAAATTCAGCGGCACGGTGAATCGGTCGCTCGCCTCTTTTCCACGGCTCAGAACCGTCACCCCAAACCAAAGCCCGACCGTTATCACAAGCGCGAGCAACTTCATCGCCCAATCCTCAAGAAAGATCTTGCGGACGATGTGCTTGAAGAACAGGGCTTTTGATTTCTGATCTTTCAAGAATGTTTCACCACAGAGGACACTGCCGTCATGCCCAATTTCCTTATCTCGTGTTCGAGACAGACTTCATAAGTGATTTCTAACAGTCTTCTCGCTGATCTCATTCAACTCCATAGGAGAAATTTAGCACGATTGGAGCAATTTATGGATAAAGATATAAGAAATTAACCACAGAGTACACAGAGAGCACAGAGGAAATGAGGGTCAAAAAGTGGAATTGATTCTGTTTCTCATTCTTCCGCGTGACCTCCGTGACCTCTGTGGTGGAAACTCTTAACGCTTACGAAACGGTAATGTCAGTTTCTGCTTCCTTTAGGACCTTTGTCGGTTCGCGTCTGGTTTCGACGAGAGGGATCTCCATGGCGTCGAGCAGGAGCTTGCGAAGCGAGGTCGGGTCGAGGTTGCGGCGGACGTTGCCGGCCTCGACGTAGGTTATCAGGCCGGTTTCCTCCGAGACGACGATCGAGATGGCGTCGCTGCCCTCGGTGATACCGATCGCGGCACGGTGGCGCGTGCCGAGTTCGCGTGAGATCTCGGGGTTTTTCGTCAGCGGCAGGAATACCGATGCGGCCGCGAGCCGTTCATTTTGGATAACCACGGCTCCGTCGTGGAGCGGCGTTGCCGGATTGAAAATCGTGACCAAAAGGTCGTAGCTGATGCGGGCATCCATCTGAACTCCGGCGTCGATAAAATTTCGCATGCCGATATTTCGCTCGATGACGATGAGTGCTCCCGTCTTTTCGGTCGCGAGCGTGGTCACTGCCAGCACGATCTCGTCATAAACGCTGCCGCCGAATTGAGCGCGTTGGTGTTTGAGGATCGGGAAACGAAAGCGGTTCGCAAAATAAATGAGCGCCTGTCTGATCTCCGACTGAAACAGCACGATGATGGCGATACCGATATAAACGACCGCATATCGAAGGACAAACTCAAGCGTCGAAAGGTCATATGCGAGTGCGAACCAATACAACAAAGCCAGAATGACCATCCCGACGACCGTTGGCACCGCCCGCGTCCCGCGAAGCAATTTCAGAACGACATAGACAATGATAAATACGAGCGTAATGTCCAAAGCATTTCGCAGCGTAGCCATTGTAGGTATGTAGTCCAGAACTTGCATGACCTTTCGGTGTCGTCAATTGGGATAGGATAACACAGTTATTCGGCGGTTTTACCGCTCGATTTGTGAGAAAGTTATGCTTTTTCGCGTGTGATCAATCGGATTTTACAGCCTCGCCGCCGTTTCAAATATGAAAATATGCCCACGCTTAGCAACGATGAAGCCGTGTGGCTACGAAGGACGGCTGCTTTTCCGCAAATAGGCGGGCAAAGCCCCAAAATAGTGGTTAAGCCTCGAAAGGGATCTCTGAGTTTTGGAACATGCCGAGTTCGTTTTGGGTAACGCGTTCGAGGAGTTTTGGGTCGTCAAACATTTTTAGGAGGCCGTGAACGGTGGCGCAACGTGGTTCTTCAGCGATCGAGACGGGCAGGCCGATGAAGCCTCGCATGTATTGATCGATGCCCTCGAGCAGAGCGCCGCCGCCGGTAAGGATCACGCCGCGATCGTAGATGTCGGCGGCGACCTCGGGGCTGAGTTCGGTGAGCGTGTCTTTCACACGGATAGCGATCTTGCGCACGATCGCCTCGACGATCGGGTAAACTTCGCCGGCGGTGATATCGACCGCACTCGGGCCGCCGGTCTGGACGTCGCGGCCGCGGATCTCGATCGATTTTGCGATATCTTCGGGCAAGAAGGTCGATGAGAATTTGGTTTTCAGCAGCTCGGTCGTTTCTTCGCCGACCTGCAGGCCGCGATTACGGCGAATGTGAGTGACGAGGCTTTCGTTGATCGCATTACTGCCGTAACGGTCGGACGTGGAATGAACGACCGAGCCTTTCGCGATGATCGCGATATTCGTCGTGCCAGCGCCGATATCAACGATCGCCGTCGCACGTTTGTCGGTAGGCGAGACGCCGGCACCGAACGCGGCGGCCAATCCCTCCTCCATCATGTAAACCTTGCCGATACCGGCAGAGTCGGCGGCATTGATCATCGCCCGCTGTTCGACGTGGGTCACGTCTGAGACGATGCTCATCACAGCTTGCAGCGAGATGTTGCCGTGCCCGGTCTTTGCCTTTTTGACAAAATACTGGAGCATTTTCTTGGTGCGTTCGAAATCGGCGACGACGCCGCCGATGAGCGGTGCGCGAACGCTGACATCGCGGCCTTCGCGACCGGTCATTTCCGCTGCCTCGAGGCCGAAGGCGACAATCTCCTCCGTCATCTCATTGATCGCGACCAAAGACGGCTCATCAAGCACGACACCGCGCCCCTTGACCCCGATGATCGTGCTCGCCGTGCCGAGATCTATCGCCATCGAATCGGTGACAAGTTTTTTAAGAGACGAGATCTTTAACATAAAAGGATCAGATTCACGTTTTTACCGGGGACACGTAATTATATTCTTATTCGAAGGCCGTTGCCAACAAAAATTAATCCCACTTCAGATCAAAAAGTTCGACCGGCTGCTGGCGATTTTTAACGGTCAACGACGGCAGCGGAGTCGAGGGAAAGATGTTCCCGACGGCCGTTCGGGTTGCCTCGCTAATCAGGATCTGGCCGCCAGCTGAGTTCGACTCGAGCCGCGAAGCGAGGTTAACCGTGTCGCCGATGGCGGTGTACTCGGAGCGTTTGTCGGAGCCGATGTAGCCGACCGTCGCCTCGCCGGTGTGAAGGCCGATGCCGACCTTGACGTTGGGAAACGACTCGGCGGCCAACTCGGCATTCAATGTGACGATCCGTTTTTGCATTGCAACTGCTGCCTTTACCGCGTTCACAGCGTCAGCCGGGGTCGCTGTCGGTGCCCCGAAAAGTGCCATCAGCCCATCGCCAATATATTTATCGAGTGTGCCGCCGTGGGCGAAAATTATCTCGGTCATCGCTGAAAAATATCGGTTCAGCAGTCCAACGACCTTTTCCGGATTCGCCCGCTCGGACAGAGCCGTGAAGCCCCGAATATCGGCGAAGAGCACGGTGATCGTCTGATTGACGCCGCCGAGGCGGAACGAGTCTGGATTATCAAGCAGCTGTTTTACGACGTATTCCGGCATAAAACGGCTGTAATTTGCCCGGGCGACCTCTTCGCGGGCGAGGCGTTTGTGAGCCTTGGCGGTCTCGACGGTCATCGCTGCCTGAGCGGCGACGGCACTGATCAATTCCAAGTGGTCGGCCGTGAATGACGCGAACGGATCGAGCCGGTCGGCATAGACGACGCCGTGGACGTTAGACTGCGTCAAAAGGGGTGCACAGATCGTCGAACGTACGCCCTGCGAGACGATCGAGTCGGCATCGCGAAACTGCTCATCCATTTTGGCGTCTTGCGACAGCAAAGCGACCTTGTCGGCCATTACTTTTTGGGTAATGGTACGGCTGACGGTCAGCTTGTCCGATAATTTTTCAAGGCTCGCGTCGCGTGTTTTCGCACCGACCTGATAGAGGCTGTAACTCAGTATCTTGCCGTCCACCGTTTCGTCCGCGAGCAGTGCGATCACGCGATCGGCCGGCGTACCGCGAAAGATCAGATCGGTCGCCTTCTCGAATATCTTTTCCAAGTCAAAAACCGTGCCAAGCGTTT
The DNA here is from genome assembly GCA_043737915.1 of Acidobacteriota bacterium. Classification (GTDB taxonomy): domain Bacteria; phylum Acidobacteriota; class Blastocatellia; order Pyrinomonadales; family Pyrinomonadaceae; genus OLB17. Next base: position 8,328 of record JAYSZT010000250.1, on the reverse strand, counting down.
TGCTCATCTCGAATAGCAATTCGAGTATCTGTGCCTTGCGCCGCAGATCTTTGATCTCCTCGGGCGTTGCTACCGCAGATTCGAGCGACAGATGGGATTGGCGGCCGATGATCTCTTTCGCCGACATCTGCACCTGGGTGTGGCCCAGCGGTTTATCGTCGTACTGAATGCCGAGCGGGACGTTAACCGGCGAATAGGATTTCGGCGGTGCAATTGCCGGCGGGGCAGCGGACGTCGACCCAGCGGCACCGACTCGTTTGAACTCCAGCTTGCTCTCGCCGATGGTGACGATGTCGCCCTGGTCGAGCGTTTTTTCGAACTGGGCGATGCCGTTCACGAACACGCGATTGACGCTTCTGAGAAGTGCTCCATTCTCCTGATAACCGTCGATCACGCGAAATCCGTACGCGTCGCCGTGGATGAACGCGTGTTTGCGCGAGACGCGGCGGTCATTGAGGCAGATGTCATTCTCCTTGGAGCGTCCGATGGTATATTCGCGGCCGGCGGTGATGCCGATCTCCCAACTGCGGCCGTTAGGCTCGGTGATTGTAAGTATTGCGTTCAAGATATTTATGATTGTAAATGGTAAATTGAGTTTGGTAAATTACGCACGTAGATCTGGGGCGATGATCAACTTCGATAACAACGAGACGACCGAGGTCGCAGCCGAGGTTTTAGCCGCGATGGAGCCTTTTTCAGTCGCGGATCGGGTCGACACGCCATCAGTGAAAGTTGTCGAACGATCCCGGATGAGCGTTGCTAAATTGATCGGTGCGCCTGATCCGGGCGGGATCATTTTTACGAGCGGCGGAGACGAGAGCAACCGTATTGCAATCCTCGGAGCGGTCGAATCCCTGCCTGACAAACGTCAAATTATTACGACCAAGGCCGAAAGTAGGGAAACTCGCAGGTTGTTCGAAACGCTTGAGCAACAAGGGTTTAGCATCACGTGGCTAGATGTTGACGAGCAAGGCGGCCTCGATCTCGACGCACTGAAAGATGCACTCAGACCGGACACGGCGATCGTCTCTATGACGCTCGGAAATTTTGAGACAGGAGTCATTTTTCCGGTTGCCGAGGCCGCAGACGTGGTCAAGGCGAACTCGGAAGCTCTATTTCACACCGACGCCATCGCCGCTGCGGGGAAGATCGCGATCGACATTAGCGAGACGCAGATCGATCTGCTTTCGATCTCGGGACACAAATTTCATGCTCCGGTTGGCGTCGGAGCAATTTATTTTCGAGACGTTATTTTGCCGCGGTCCTTGCCGATCGGCGGCGAATACGAAGGCGTTAGCAATATCGCGGGCATCGGAGCGGCGGCCGATCTCGTCAAAGACCTGTCGATAATGGAAAATGTGCAACACATTCGCGACCGGATCGAGAACGAAATTTTGCACAAAATTCCAATTTCAGGGTTAAACGGAGCCGGGCTACGGTTACCGAATACGTCGAACATTTCGTTCGAGAATGTGAACGGCGAGATGATCGTTCACAGGCTGTTTGAGGCCGGCATCCGTGTCTCGACGGGCTCGGCATGCAATGATCCGGATCACCGGGCTTCGGCGGTGCTGCAGGCGATGAATGTGCCGTATTCACAGGCGATGGGCTCGATCCGGTTTTCGTTAAGCAGATATAGTACCGAGGGCGACGCGGACGTTCTGTTAGAAAAATTGCCCGTAATAATAGAAAAACTGCACGCGATGGCCGCGTGATCCGTTCGATAGTAGTCGGACCTGAAGTTAAGGGAGAATCAAATTGAGAAAATATCTATTTTTTGCATCGCTTATGGCGATATTTGTCTTTGGTTTATCTGCGTCGGAGTCGCGGGTTTCGGCTCAGATCCCCGGTGGCTATGCGAAAACGTCGGTCAAAAGCAAGGACGCTCGTGCGGCAGCGGCCTTCGCTATCAAGGCCCAGTCGGGCGTTGAGGTGAAAAAGTATGTTTTGGTCAAGATCCTGAAGGCTGAGGTTCAAGTTGTCGCCGGTCTCAATCACCGCGTTTGTCTGCTGGTTCGCGAAGGTAAAAATCAGTCGAAAAGCGTGACGGCCGTGGTCTATAAAAACCTGCAGAACGTTCGCTCGCTCACGGTCTGGGAAGGCGGCGGATGTAAGGAACTTTAGGCGGCTTTTTCGATGCCGTATCTGGATAGTTTTAAATACAGGCCGCGACGCGTCAGGCCTAGTTCGGCGGCGACGCGTGAGATATTCCAGTTGTGGCGGACGAGTGATGCACGGATAAGCTGCATTTCTAGTTCGGAAACAGCCTGGTCGAGCGTTCCGCCCTCTGAAATGTTCGTAAATGGCGAGAATGCCCCGTCATAGCTCGCGATCGGCCGGACGTTATCCTGCGAGCCGAACGGCGTCAGCGGCTGCGAACTGCGTTTCAGTTCGGGCGAGAGATGGTCAGGCGTGATGACCTCATTATCGACGGCACGGGCGATGACCCGCTGGATCTCGTTGCAAAGTTGCCGCACATTTCCATCCCAACTGCATACCATTAACAGGTCGATCGTCTGCGGCGTGAACGTTATATTGCGTTTCGTAAATCTCGCCGAATAGTGATTGATGTAGTAGTTCACGATCGGCGGAATCTCGGAGCGGCGTTCGCGGAGCGGCGGCACGCGGAGACGAATGACGTTGAGGCGGTAATAGAGATCTTCGCGGAACGTGCCGTCGGAGACCTTTTCCTCGAGCGGCATATTGGTCGCGGCGATGATGCGAACGTCTACTTTCAGCGGTATTTTGTCGCCGAGCGGTTGGATCTCGCCTTCCTGCAAAAACCTTAGCAATTTTGGCTGTACATCGAGCGGCAGATCGCCGACCTCGTCGAGGAAAAGCGTTCCGCCGTCGGCCGTGCGAATCGTTCCGGGCGAATCGCTGACGGCACCGGTGAACGCACCTTTTTTGTATCCGAATAGATGAGCGTCGGCTAATTCTTTCGGAACGGCGGTGCAGTTAAATGGCACGAAGATCTTGTCTTTGCGGTTCGACAGCGTGTGGATCGCACGAGAGACGAGTTCCTTGCCGGTGCCCGATTCGCCGGTCACGAGCACGGTCACATCGGATGAGCGAATCTTGTAAACTTCCTCGACGAGAGCGGTCATTGCCGGCGAAGAGTGAATAAAACCGGGCATCAGGCTGTTCGAGGTGTACGGGCTCGCGTCCTGCTCGGCGGGCAGCGATTTGTCGCGTTCGCGAAGGGCGACGACGTCCATGCCGAGTTCGACGACGCGAAGTAGCGGTGCGAACGAACTGTCGTCATTCAACACGGCACCCGATTGGGGATGAACGATCAAAAATGCCGGAGCCGCCGCAGAACCGCGAAGCGGAATAACGGAGATATTTTTGACGCGGGCGAACGTTTTCTCATCGCCTTTTGCCTGGGCATCGCTCAGTTTGCTGATCAGTTCGTTGCTTTCCTGCGGCGAATATCCGTGCGTGATGAATGGATACAGCCGCTTTTGCGCATTTGCCTCGGCGATAATGATCTTATTCGCGTTACTTTCCTGCTGCAGCACGGCGACGAGCTCGCGGAATAAGAGTTCGCGTGACGCCGTCGCCTCGGCGAGGCGAACGGTCAAAAGCTGAGACACGACCGAATTCGTACGTTTGTTTTGTAGCCGCGGAGCAGAGTTAACGGTCCTTACCTCAAGCCGTACGAGCTCATCCGCTGTCGCCTCGATCAACCGCTTAATGGCCAATTTGCGAAATATGTCGGAGGCGGTGGAGAGACTTTTTCGTGCCCGCGATGCATTGCGGCGGTCAAGATTCGCTCCGAGCAGATAATTTAACAGGCCCGTGTGATACAGATCGCCGCCAGCCTCAAAATTCGTCAGGCCGCGATTGAAATGGTGAACGGCGAGCTCAGCGTCTTCGTTCTCGAGAGCCGCAAGTCCGCGGATCCGCTGGATATTTCCCAGAACAAAGTAATCGGCCGACGGATCGCTCTCCTCGATCACGCGGAGCGAATTCTCACATTCGTCGATGCTGCCATTTTGCAAATAAGCCTCGGCAAGCACGAGTCCGGCCATATTGGCGTGATGTTTATCGCCTGTCTCAGCCGCAAAATCGATCGTTTCGCGGGCCTTCATGATCGCCTTTTCGAATTTGCCCTGGGCGAGATAGCAGCGGGCGAGATTTCGCATCGACTGAACGGTGTACCACGAATGTTTATGCTTTTTAGCGAGGGCGACGGCCCGGTCCAGTATTTCTTCCGCCTCGGTGAGATCGCCCCGCAGCACCTTGATCTCGCCGAGCGAATCGTAGATTCCGGCGACGTGAACGTAGTTTTGCTTCTCCGCGATCTCACGGGCACGGTGGATCATCTCCTCGGCCTTTGTCCAATCGCCGATCAGCATCAGATTTATGCCGAGATTGTTATACGCGATGACCGTGTTGACGGCGTGGGCCGTCTGGTCAAAGAACTCGATGGATTTTTCAAGGCACGCGATGCCGTCTTTCGGTCGACGCAAAAACCAGTAAGCGCCGGACATATCGGTGTAAAGCTTGCCAAGCATGAACGGAGCCGAATGCTCGCCGATGATCTTTATTCCCTGCTCAAAACTTTTCAGCGCCCGTTCGCTGTTGCCTTCCTGGTGGTAGCTGTTAGCGATCTCGCGGTACGCCTCGGCCATTCCGATCCAGTTGCCGTTCTCACGAAAATGATCGAGGCCTTTCTGGGCAAAATCTCGCGAGATCGGAAACTCCGACAGCTTTCGATAAACACGGGCGAGGGCAATATCGATGTTGCCGACAACGTTAGGAACCTTGTGTTCGATAGCTTTCTTTTTGGTTTGCTTTAATAATGTCACCGCCTTCGGCTGTTCGCCCATGTTGTTATGGGCGATCGCGAGTTGTGTGGTGACGCGGATCTGAGTGTCGATGCCTAACTGCGACAGATTCTCTTCGTCCTCGAATGGTTTAACCGCATCGAGCGACTCTTTATAGCGTCCGGCGGTCTCAAGCGTAAATGATAAGAGGCGTTTGAGATTGGCGAAATTATCCGGCGTGTGCGTGTACGACGCGATCGTTTTGACCAGGATCGACTCGGCATCGCCCGACAATCCATCACGGAGCTTTTGCCCGACGCTGACAAAGATCTCATCTATTTGCTCAGGCGATAGCCGGCGCGATCGTAGTTGAGCATCACGCTCTCCGCGCAAAGCAGAAGCTTCGCGTCGCCCGGACAGCTCTTTGGTTGAGGTCGCAGCGTTTTTCATTCTCAGTAACGAGTTAAAAGGGCCAATAACCACCCGATTTCAAAACCCGGACAAGCAAATAACTTCAAATTGATTACTTAGTACACAAGTGCAACTGAAATTTAACAGAAAAACTCTCACACGTCCATACTTTTTGTTAATCTGAAACGACGATGGCTGAATTTGATGAAATTGATGGCGATGTGATTACCGAGAGCCGAACGCGGCTCGAAAAGCCTAAGCTGTACAAGGTCATACTCCACAATGATGATTTCACGACGATGGAGTTTGTCATTTTCGTCCTCCAATACGTCTTCAATCGCACCGACCCCGAGGCCTTCACCATAATGCTCAAGGTCCATAACGAAGGCATCGGCATCGCCGGCATCTACCCCTACGACATCGCCACGATGAAAGCCGAAAAAGCCAAAAACCTCGCCAAAGCCCGAGAATATCCGCTGTTATGTACGGTCGAGGAAGAATAGTTTCCTAAGAAAACTAAATGAGCAATCATTTCCCCGCGATATTCCTCTTTTTAGTCGGCTCTGTCAGCGGCGGATTCCTTGTCTGGTCGTTGATCAGGCAGAGAGCGATCCGCAAGTGGTCGTTTACCACAGGAAAAGTGATTGAAAGCCGTTTGAACAGAGTGTCGGGCGATAGCTTCGAACCTTACGTAAAATATAGCTACGCGGTCCAGGGCAAAGGTTACACCAACGATAAGATATTGCCCGTCAACTACCTCACCGAAGACGAAAACGTTGCGAACAAGGCGCTTGCTCCCGATCGGGCCAATGCACCGGTCACCGTCTATTACCATCCGAATGATCCTTCACGCTCCGTTCTCGAACCAAAAAACAGTTTGTGGATCCATATTTTTTGGGCCGTCTTTACCACATTCTTTATTGCGCTCGGAGTCGTGGCTTTGCAGCACAAAAATTGATTTTAGTAAGATGAAAATTCCAAAACTAGCCGTGGGGCAAGGCACAGGTTTGCTAAGATCAGGCAAATTTCCAAACTATTGAAGAAGGTGAATTGTTTCCGGTCTCCTACGAATTGTGGAAGATAAAAAAATTCCCAAAAATCCATAAAATTCTTGAATCAGACTACGATTTATGCGATACTCATGTGTGGCATATAGCCACACGGAGCAATCTATGGCAGCTGTTTTGGAAAAAGAGAACGTAACGAGTAGCCGATTGAATGTTCGCCTTTCACCAGAGATCAAAGCACGGATCACCCGAGCTGCGCATATTCTCGGGCAAGACCTGACAGAATTCGCATCGATCGCACTAAATGAACGTGCGGATGAAGTAATTGCGAAGAACGAGGAATTTACGCTCTCCGAGGCTGATCGGCAGGCGTTTCTTGATATTTTATCGGGAGACTTTGACCGGGAACCCACTGAGAAATCTCTCAAGTTAGCGGCCGAATATAAACGCGGAACAAAAAAGGGACAGACCTATGAGTTTGCTGATTGAGCCGTTGTCTCGAGTCCATGATCGAAAATCATTTTCGTGCGGCGATGAGGCAGTGGACGTTTTCTTGCGGGAGAAAGCGATGCAGGATCAGGTGTTAGGTTTGGGGCGCACACGCGTGCTTTTTGACAGCGATAAACCGAGTGCGATCATTGGCTACTATACATTGGTAATGTGTCCGGTATCTCAAGAGTCGATACCGAATGATAAACCGAAGATCAAACGCCCGATTCCCGCGATCCTGTTAGGTCAGATCGGAGTCGACCTGAAATTTCAGGCAAAAGGTCTCGGAGATAGATTGCTCTTCGAAGCCCAAGCGACAGTGTTTGATATAGCCGACAAGGTCGGGGTAAGGGCGATGGTATTGGACGCAGGGACCGAAAGCCTCGTTTCTTGGTACGAATCACATGATTTCATAAAATTGCCCGAGTCGTTGAGCATGGTAAAACATATCGACGCGATCAAGAAGCTTTTTAACTAGAAGTTGTAACATTGTGATATTCAGAAAATCGTATGCGTTATAGATCAATAATCAGCATTATTATCCACATGGACTTTGCTCCGTAGCGAGCCGGGCGAGAGCTGATGCTTTGTTCGAAAGGGTCCCAAGCCGAAAACGAGGCTTGGGGCTTTTTCAATTGGGGAAATAAATTTTCCGGCGTGTTAATATCTAGACTTACGAAAATGACTGAACCAATCGATCTAAAGAAGACAGTTAACCTGCCCAAAACCGATTTTGCCCAAAAGGCGAACCTTGTGCAGAGCGAGCCGACACGTTTGAAAAAATGGGGCGAGATGGAGCTTTATTCGCGAATCGCGGCGGAGCGGAGCGGGCGTGATAAGTTCATTTTGCACGACGGACCGCCGTATGCGAATGCGGACATTCACATCGGCACAGCGCTGAACAAGATACTCAAGGATTTCGTCGTGAAATCGCGATCGATGATGGGTTTTGACGCGCCGTATGTGCCCGGTTACGACTGTCACGGTTTGCCGATCGAGACGCACGTTGAGAAAAAATTGGCTGAGAAAGGCAAGAACAAAGCCGATCTGCCGGTGAGTTCGTTTCGTCGTATCTGCCGCGAACACGCTGCCGGAGCGATGAAAGGCCAGACGCGCGATTTCTCAAGGCTTGGGATCTTGGGCGAGTGGGAAACGCCTTATCTGACGATGTCGGCCGAGTACGAATCGTCGACGGCACGGCTTTTTGGGAAGTTTCTCGAACGCGGTTACGTTTACAAAGGTTTGCGTCCTGTCTATTGGTGCATCCACGACCAGACGGCTCTGGCCGAGGCCGAGGTCGAATACAAACAGCACACTTCGCCGTCGGTTTACGTTAAATTTCCGCTCAAGTCCGAGCCGGAATTGATCGACTCAGCTCTCGCGGGTAAGAATGTTTTTGTTGTCATTTGGACGACGACGCCATGGACTTTGCCCGCGAACCTTGGCATCTCGGTGCATCCGGATTTTGATTATTCGGCGATCGAGGTCGGCGAGGAAGTGTACATCGTGGCGTCAGAACTGTCCTCCGCGTTCGTCGAGACCTGTTCGCTCGAAGGAACGAAGGAACTCGCGCGTTTTAAGGGCTCAAAACTTGACCGTCTCGAGGCTCAGCACGCCTGGCTCGACCGGGTTTCGCTATTGATGAACGG
>JAYSZT010000249.1:0-3386 GCA_043737915.1 Acidobacteriota bacterium | reverse complement strand
TTCGTAAACGATCTCAGCATCGAGATCGCGGCGGAGGCGGTAAGTATGGCCGCCGGGCGAGCAAACCGTGAGAACAATGCGTCCTTCGGACATTTTTGAGACGGCCGCAAAACGCCAGTCCTTTTTCGAACGCACAAGTAGACGCGAACCGATCGCGAGCGTATCGAGTCTGACTAAAGTTTCGGGAGCTTCCACGATTTTTGGTATTTTTTGTAGTCGGCTTCGGTCAGCTGGACGATGTACGGATTTTTAGCGGGCGACGCCCAGCCGACGATGCGTTCGACATTGCGGCGTTCCATTGCGGTGCAGCCGGAGGTTCCGCTGGTCTCGTTCTTCCAAACATGTAGAAAAATGCAGGATCCGCGACTCGGTTCGACCGGGAACGAATTGTAGCCGACAAAAACGCCAAGCGCGTATTCATCGCCGACCGAAAGCATCTTCTCTGAGCTTTTCCAGTCAAAATTACCGACCTGCATTCGGTTCACAATGCGGTTGTAGAAATTAGATTTTGGATCGTCAACGCACTCTGTATACTGCTCGAGTTTGGTGTAGGGAAGTTCGACGGCGTTTGGCTTAATGCCTGTGCCGAATGACGCGGTCAGCGGAAAAAGACCGGCCGGTGAATTGTTGTCGCCTTCTTTTTTTATCTTGTTGGCGATGACTTCGCGGGTCAATTTGTCGCCCCACGCCAGACCGCCGCTGCCGACGACTACCGGGAACTGCTCGCCGACCATTGTCCACTTCGATCTAGTGTCCTTGCGTTCGTAGAGTCTTGCTGTGCCGACTATTTCGTTCCAGTCTTTAGTTGTGACGACAACGGTTTGTAGTGAACGATCGTATGGGATCTTCACTGCCGTAGGCTCGGGCGTCTTAACCTGGGCCGTAATTGAGACCGCTAACAGCAGAACAAAAAGCAAAGTTTTCATGACGGATCCTCGAATACGGAATCGCTAGTCGCCTTGTTGCCGCTGACAGCATAAAGCCTGAGGCCAAGTGAGATCATGACGACGGAGATCACTATCCAGATCAACACCCAGAATAGTCCCGGAATGCCTGTCGCGGCGGCCATGTTCGCGGCGTCGGTCTGCTGATTCGAAAGGGCAGAAATGAAGAAAAGATCTTTCAGACTAAAAAATGCATTGAGCAGACACTGGACAGAAAGAAAAGCAAGAGCGAAATTTGCCCATTTCAGCGGGGCGTATCGGGCGATCGCAAAAAGAGCGATGGAGAGAATAATGCCAGAGAATACCGTGAACGCGACGCTGCCGAATGTTACTTTGTCGAGTAAATTCCAAAACGGGAGCAAAAAACCGAATACGAGCGTCATCGTCCCGATGAGGCCGGCAGAGAAGTACAACGCTCCGCGTGAGGATCTGCCAAAACGGATCCAGGCGAGCAAAGCCGCACCGAATGCCGTGGCGCCGAGGTAGCCAGCACTAGAGATAAATAATCCGGCAAGTCCTGAACCGCTTGACCAAACCAATCCGCTAGTGTCCGGCGAGACCGTCAAGCTCGAAACTGAGTTTCCGCTAATAAAAGCCGCCAACGCATGACTGCTTTCGTGAATAAACGTCGCAAAGAGTTGCAGCGGATAGTAAATATAACCAACTAGCGGTAGATACCATGCAAGAGCCCACAGCCCAATGCTGATAACGGTGGCGGCGATCAAAAGCATCAATTGTGGCTTTGCGTCTTCGGCAAGTTTATATCTCATTTAAAGCTCCTCATTTATTCCATAACCGAATACGAGTATTGTATGCGAAAGTTCGCCAATGGTTAATAGTAGGTCGTCGATATTTTAGGACTGGTCAATGTAATTAGACTTGCCGCCAGTTTTTGAGATCAATTTAATATCCGTGATGACTATGTCTTTCTGAACCGCTTTGCACATGTCGTAGATGGTCAGTGCCGCGACTGATACTGCGGTTAGAGCTTCCATTTCGACGCCTGTCTGCGACGAAGTGATCGCCTCCGCCTCAAGGTGAATCCCGAGAGCATAAAATTCGGCGGTTACATTCACCTTCGATAGGTTTATCTGATGGCAGAGCGGTATCAGCTCCGAAGTTCGCTTCGCCGCCATTATTCCGGCAATACGGGCGATCTCGAGCGGGTTGCCTTTTGGATTGGTCTGCGTCCGCAGAGTTTCAAGAGTCGAAGCAGAAAGTACTACGTTGCCCGAAGCAATCGCCCGGCGCACAGTCGTCTCTTTAGCGGAAACATCCACCATCTTTATCTTTCCCGATTCATCGAAATGTGAAAGTTCGCTCATAGGTATTCGATCTTGGCTACCTCGCCTTTGTTAAGTATCTTTCCGCGAGCAATAAGTATCAATGCATCTGCACGTGCGAAGCCGATAAAGTCGGACGACCCCTGCCATTTTAGCGGATCAGCGACAAGATGACCGAGTTTATTGGTGGATAGTTTCGCAGGAAGATAGGTGTCGCGTTCGTTGGCGGCACGGGCGTCGGATGAAATGACGGCGAATCCGGTCTTTGGTGACGTTGTCGACGAGCTTTGCAACTGCAAAATAGCTGATCGCACAAACAAGTGAAAAGTGACCGCCGCCGACACGGGATTGCCCGGAAGTCCGAAAACCAGTGCTTTTCCGAGCCGGGCAAAAACAGCAGGTTTGCCGGGTTTTAGTCGTACCTTGTCGAAGAATATCGCAGCACCAAGATTTGTAAGAGCGAGTTTTGTTAGATCGTATTTGCCGACCGAAACTCCGCCGGTGATCACGAGAATGTCAGAGTTCTTTGCCGCCGCTTTGATCTGAGAGCTTAAGCTGTCGATCTCGTCTATGGCATTCGGCAAAATGGTTGTAGTCGCTCCAATATTCCGAGCTAAAACATCGAGCATCACCGAATTAGAGTTGCGTATCTGATCGCGTCCCGGCTTTTTATTGTTCTCAACTATCTCACTACCGGTGCCTAGAATCGATACGCGAGGCTGTTTAGAAACTTTTACCTTTTCGTATCCGAAGGCCGCGAGCGTTGCGATCATATTTTCAGAAACTATCTCGCCGGGTAAGAAGATCGCGGTGCCCTTTTTGATCTCGGCTCCTCGACGGATAATGAACTTTTCCTTCTCGACGGCCTCTAAAATATCGACAGTTCGGTTGTCAGAATTATGCGTCAGCTCGACCTTCTGTACGGCGTCTGCACCTTTTGGGACGGGAGCTCCGGTCATGATTGCGACGGCCTCACCGGACCTTAGCTCTTTGTGCCAACCGCGGCCCGCGGCAGATTCGCCGACGAGTTTTAGCGTCGCCGGAGTGTCCTTGGACATTACGGCAAACCCATCCATCTGTGATCGATCGAACGGCGGGAGGTCGGTGTCCGCGATTATCGGTTCTGCCAATACTCGACCGACGGATGCGGCAAGGCCGA
>JAYSZT010000248.1:0-7896 GCA_043737915.1 Acidobacteriota bacterium | reverse complement strand
CGGGACCAACGGGTTATCGCGGGCCTCTCGATGGGCGGTTATGGTTCGCTGAAGTTCGGATTGAAATATCCGGAAATGTTCACGATTATCGGTTCTTTTAGCGGGGCTTTAGGGGCGTCGAATTACTCGGCACGCACTGCCGGAGAAATGATCGGGGGCGGAATTGACAAAATATTTGGGCCGCTCGATAGCGAAACGCGCAAGGAAAACGATATTTTCAGGATGATCAGAGAAGCTACCCCAGAGAAGATCAAAGCAATGCCGTACGTCTATCAGTCGTGTGGGACCGAGGATTTTCTGATCCAAAATAATCGCGATTTTCTTGCTCTCTTGAATGAGAAAAAGATCCCGCACGAATACCGCGAATTTCCGGGTATTCACGATTGGGTTTTTTGGGACGACCAGGTCCGTGAATTTTTGAAGGTAGCCGAAAGAAGGCTCAAGAAATAAGAAATCAACGAAAAGACGTTAAGTAGCAAAGACTCAAGGAAGCAAATCACGTTTTCTTTGGGTCTTTAACCTTTACGTCTCTTCGTTAAAAGGGTTTTTAATATGCTTAATTTTGCCATTGAAACGGCCCGCGACGCCGGTCAGATACTTCTCGAGAAATTCGGACGAAAGATCGATATTCGGATGAAGGGCGAGATCGATCTCGTTACCGAGGCCGATCTCGCCAGCGAAGCGTTGATCATCGAGCGTGTGAAATCAACCTATCCGAAACACTCGATCCTTGCGGAAGAATCGGGCGAAGCAGTCGTTCTTGGCGGCGATACGACTTGGAAATGGATAATCGATCCACTTGACGGCACAACGAATTATGCCCACGGTTATCCATGTTTCTGCGTGACGATCGCTCTCGAACATGAAGGCGAAATAGTTATCGGCGTTACGTTTGATCCAACCCGCAACGAGCTTTTCGCCGCCGAACGCGGGCGTGGGGCGAGTCTTAATAACAAACCCATTCGAGTATCCGAAACTGAAGATCTGGGGAATTCGCTGATCGTCACCGGATTTCCTTACGACTTCAAAGGCCGCGATAATTTTTCACAGCATCTGACGGACATGTTGCTAAGATCTCGCGGCGTCAGGCGTGACGGTTCGGCGGCGATCGACATGGCGTACGTTGCTTGCGGCCGATTCGACGGATTTTGGGAGGAAGGTTTAAACGCGTGGGACGTTGCCGCCGGAACACTCCTGATCGAAGAGGCCGGCGGGCAAGTCAGCTATTACGACGGATCAAAGTTCAGCATCTATGCACCCCCGATCTGTGCCTCGAACGGGCTGATCCATTCGGCAATGTTACAGGTTTTAGCTTGAACTTTTAGGGAACGAAGGCACTTGGAACGGCCTTCGCGTTGCCCGAGCCCCACACTACGCTTTGAAATCCGGCAGTTGAACGGAGCAGGTACCAGTCGAAGCTTGCCGCTCGAAAGACGCCAATGTCAGATCGGCCATCGCCATCGTAGTCGCCGACCACCGGCTGATCGCCGGGTACGCCCCATGAGTATCCGGTGTACGCGCTATTGGCAGTTAGCAAGACGTAAAAGTCGGGCAGATTAGAATCTGAAGTGCCTCGGAAGACGGCAACATCAGTTTTTCCATCGCCGTCATAATCACCCGGAACTGGTTTGTCAGTAGCTATCCCGAAGGGAAACGCTGTGTATGAATTTGTCGCGCTGAGGAAGAAGTGCCATTCACCGCCGGTCGGACGATAGAGGGCGAGGTCACCGATGCCATCGCCATCGTAATCGGCAAGAAGCGGAATGTCGCCGCTAGCCCCGAATTGCTGTATAACCGTCTGATTGCCCAGACTTCGCAGTTGATACCACGTGCCATTTGATGGGCGAAAAATGGCAAGGTCGGCTCTCCCGTCGCCGTCGAAATCATTTGGAACCGGAATGTCGCCGCTAGATCCGAACTGGGTTGACGTTACCGTGACCGTCCGCGAATTAGCGATCCACCAAACTCCATCACGAAAGACGGCGAGATCCGTCTTATTATCGCCGTCGAAATCTGCCGGGACGATTCTGTCCGTTGTTAGTCCAAACCCGGTTGATGTGGGGCTGCTTCCACTATTTTTGATGTCCCAAACGGCGTTTTGCGGGTTGAATGTCGACACGTCGGACTTGCCGTCTCCGTCGAAATCGAACTGAGCACGGGCAACACGCTTTATCGTAACGTCGTTGCCGTCACCACCGACATAGCTGATCTGAAATGCGGAATTTAGCGGCCCCGAGAACACTGCGCCCTCGGGATAATCGAGAAATGTTCCGTTCACTGCATCAACACCGTCATTCTTAATTATTAAAAAAGTATCACCCACGGCTGGCCGGAAACCTGCCCAAGGTATCGGAGCCAGTCGCGAATTGCCGAGATTTACGGTGCCGGTGACATTAAGTTGATCATGGCCATTCGTTCCCGGCGAGGTTCCGCCGATCTTACACGCATAGGCTCCGTTTGCCGTCAGCGTCAGGCCCGCCGAAAGATTTAGGACGCCGGTTGGCGAAGTCAGCGTTCCGGCACTGATCACGCCGGATGTGACGTTCGTCGTGCCGACGGTTCCTGTTCCGCCGAATCCGGTCAACGCGAGAGTTCCGATGGGAGCCGCACTCTGAACGGTAACAGGACTGTTGGGAATATTGGCATCTACAACAAAAATGCCGTCGTTAAGGGTTATTCCTCCGCTAAAGCCCGAGGCTGCAATTATCGCTGCAATCCCTTGGCCGTTCTTTGTTACTGGGCCGGAACCGGATATCAATCCGATTCCGACGATCCCCGATCCATCGATGGTAAGCGGAGACGTTCCAACCGACAAAATGAGTAAGGTTGCCGTGCCGCCGGTGCCAGCCAAAAATGATTGGGCTCCGGAGAGCGTCATCGCCAAATTGAATGTTTGCGTGCCGCTCGAAACCGTCAGGCCGTTGGTCAGACGGATCGGATTTCCTCCGAAAACGTACGTACCGCCCTCGACCAAGATCGATCGAAAACTGGTAAGAATAAAAAAATTATTGTTGGTTGTTTGTTGTGCAGAAACGGTCGGGAAAACTAGGTCGTCGCCTGCTACAGGTGCGATGTCGGTCGACCAATTTGCAGCCGTCTGCCAGTTTGCGTCGGCTCCGCCGCCATCCCAAGTCTTGGTTGCAGAGAATGTAGGAATCGCAAAAAGGATTAGTATTATCGGCGTCAGTAGATTTCGCATATTTCTATTAAAGGGCCTTGTGGCTTAAATGTAACACAAGAGGTCGGCTGAAAACAACGAAATTGCCAGTCAATCTAACCCATCCCTTTTGCTTGCCGAATAGCGTGTGCTAACCTTGGTTTTTAATTAACAAAGGTGTAAATATGGCGTGGTTTCGCAGAGATAAGCCAAAAATAGAAGAGCAGGAAGAGCACGAAGAACAAACTGTTCGTACGGAAGGTATCTTCGTAAAATGCCCCGAATGCGACAGTGCTCTTTACAAACGCGAACTCACGGACTCGCACGAGGTATGTACGCATTGCGGTTACCACTTTCGCTACACGGCGGTGGGCCGTCTTAATGATCTGTTCGACGACGGACGCTACGAAAAGCTGGATGAAGAGGTAATGTCAGCCGACCCATTGGAATTTACCGACTCGAAACCCTACAAGGACCGGATCGACCAGGCGAAAGAGGTATCAGGTTTGCCAGAGGCGATAATTTCGGGCAAAGGGCTGGTCGCCGGACACCTAACATTTGCGGGTGCGATGGATATGTCGTTCATCGGCGGTTCGATGGGTTCTGCTGTCGGAGAAAAGATCACTCGTTTGATCGAACGTGGAGTTGAGCAACGCGGTGCGGTAATCATCTTCTCTGCCTCAGGCGGAGCACGAATGCAGGAAGGCACCTTGAGTCTGATGCAAATGGGAAAGATCTCAGCCGCTCTAGCCCGACTTCACGACGAACGTCTGCCGTTCATCTCAGTTTTGACCGATCCTACGACAGGCGGCGTTACAGCTAGTTTTGCAATGCTTGGCGACGTTATTCTTGCCGAGCCGAAAGCTCTTATCGGTTTCGCGGGACCGCGTGTGATCGAACAGACCATCCGCCAAAAACTCCCTAAAGGCTTTCAGCGCAGTGAGTTCCTCCTCGAACACGGGATGGTTGATATGGTCGTTGATCGCCGAGAAATGAAGGAGACGATCATTCGGATGCTCGACTTCATGATGAATAAGAGCATTGTGGCGTAACGGGCCGTCATGAATTTCGAAGAAGCTCAACGCTACCTACTCTCCCTCGGCAACGAAGTTTCGGCGATGAAACTCGGTCTTGAAAATATCCGCAAACTTCTAACCGCTCTTCACGATCCACAGATCAATTTCTTAAAGGTTCAGGTCGCCGGTACTAACGGGAAAGGTTCGGTATGCGCGTTTTTGGATTCGATCTGCAATACCGCGGGAATTAGAGTCGGAACATTTACCTCGCCGCACCTTGTTTCGATCACAGAACGCATTCGGATCAACGGTGTTGATATCAGCGAAGATGATTTCGCTCGGCACGGAACGTTGGTCCGTGTGATTGCGGAGAACTTGCTCGCGAAGGGTGAACTCGAATATCGTCCGACCTTTTTCGAACAAATTACCGCGATCGCGTTGGTCGCTTTTGCCGACGCAAAGGTAGAACTCGCCATCCTCGAAACCGGCCTCGGTGGCCGTCTCGATGCGACAACTGCCGCGAATGCGGAAATCGCACTGATCACGCGGATCGACCTCGATCATCAGGAGTACCTCGGGAATACGATTGAGGAAATCGCCGCTGAAAAAGCGGCCATAATTACGAAGGAGACGCATGATGTGGTTCTAGGGCAACAGTCTCCTGCCGTTATGAGGCTGCTTCGAAAGCGTTGCGAACAACTTGGAATTAAACCTCTAAATGATGAAAATGAACCTTGGAACATTTATAGAAATGCTGACGGGACTGTAACAGTAAGCCTATCCTACCTTGTCCATCATCCCATTGATCTCGGTCTCCTTGGCTGGCATCAGGTGGAAAATGCGCGTACTGCATTGCAGGCGGCAAGGGCGATTTTGTACCACGGCCTATTTCTCGATTTTTCGAATGGCGACGAAGAAGTTCGTATTGTTGAAGGTCTAAAAGCTGGGCGTCATCCGGGTCGTCTGGAATACAGTGGTGAATATTTGTTCGACGGGGCTCATAATGTCGCCGGGGCAATTGCTCTTAGGGAGTTTCTCGACCAATTCGAGTTTCGACCGATCACAATTGTGTTTGGGATGATGAGAGACAAAGACGTGGCGGAGATAGCCGGGATCTTGTTTCCAAAGGCTTGCAATTTAATTCTGACCAAGCCGGAAAATTCACGTGCGATGACCGCCGCCGAAATGTCCGAGCTCGTGCCGATGGGCTTTAATCTGCAGAATGTCATTCGGACCGAAACGGTTGCGGAGGCAATTGAAAAAGCGACCGAGGTGAGACCTGTGGACGGCATAATTTTGGTTACGGGTTCGTTATATCTTATTGGTGAGGTGAAAAGGATTCTGCGATCTCAAATTTGATATTTACAATTTCAAAATTAATATAGAAATATGCACAAGATAGTATTGATCCGCCATGGCGAGAGCGAGTGGAATAAAGAAAACAGATTTACCGGTTGGAAAGATGTGGATCTTTCCGAAAAAGGACTGACGGAGGCTCACGCGGCGGGAAAGTTGCTTAATGAGCATGGTTTTGTCTTCGACGAGGCGTTCTCATCCGTGCTCAAACGGGCGATCCGGACGCTTTGGATCATCCTCGATGAGATGGATCTGATGTGGATACCGGAGACTAAATCATGGCTTCTAAACGAACGCCATTATGGAGCATTGCAGGGACTGAATAAGGCCGAGACTGCGGCCCAGTATGGCGACGAACAAGTCCTTATATGGCGGCGAAGTTACGACGTCCCGCCGGGAATTCTCGAAGCAACGGACGAGCGCTATTTGGGTAAAGAGGCTCGTTACGCCAGTATCGAGGAAGGAAAATTCCCCGGAACCGAATGCTTAAAAGATACTGTTGCCCGTGTAGTTCCCTTTTGGGAAAACGAGATCGCACCCAAGATAAAAGCGGGGAAACGCCTGATCGTGGCCGCGCACGGTAACAGTCTTCGCTCACTCGTGAAACACCTCGACAACATCGCCGATGACAAGATCGTTGAAGTGAATATCCCGACGGGCGTCCCTCTCGTTTACGAACTCGACGATGACTTAAAGCCGATCAAGAGCTATTATCTCGGCGACGCCGATTCGATCAAAGCCGCACAGGACGCAGTCGCTAACCAAGGTAAGTCGAAATAGCTCGCACTGCTCCAAAATCTGACAGCGTCTAAAGTGGAAAAGAGGCTCACAGTTTCTTTTTCACTTTTTTCCTTTTATACTCTTCCAGTCCATATGTCCTTCGCTAAGATCCTTTTTTTTCTGATCCTCGTGTTAATTCTTTCGCCTTGGGGTTCGGCTCCGTTGGCGTTGGCACTTGGGCTTTTGCTGGCGTTTACATTTGGTAATCCATTTCCGCAACTTGAGGGAAAGTTTACGAAATATTTACTGCAAGCGTCGGTCGTTTTGCTTGGCTTTGGGATGAATCTCACAGCGGTCGTTAAGGCTGGTAAGGACGGCGTGCTATTTACCATCGCAACCATCTTCGGGACGCTAATACTTGGTTACTTTGTCGGAAAGTTGCTCGGGGTCGCTTCGAATACGAGTACATTGATATCGAGTGGCACGGCGATATGCGGCGGTTCCGCAATAGCCGCGGTCGGTCCTGCGATAGATGCCGAAAAGGATGAGATGTCCGTTGCTCTCGGAACTGTATTTGTACTGAATTCGGTCGCATTATTCCTCTTCCCGGTCATTGGACACGCTCTCAAACTCACAGAGGGTCAATTCGGCGTTTGGGCGGCGATCGCGATTCACGACACCAGTTCGGTTATCGGGGCCGCAAATACTTACGGACCGGAAGCCCTGGCGATTGCCACCACTGTGAAACTCGCCCGTGCACTTTGGATCGCTCCGGTTGCGTTGCTGTTTGCCTATATTTACCGTGCGAAGCCGAATACCGCCTCAGATACGGGCACAGAAAATATTGCCGACAAGAAAGGCGGCGGCAAGATTAAGGCGGCGGTCCCGTGGTTCATATTTCTATTCCTAGCTGCTACGATCGCTAGAACGTACGCTCCGCTGGAGATACAACCGAGTCTTTTTGATGCCCTTGTAAATCTTGCGAAGGCGGGGATGATCGTCACACTTTTTCTCATCGGAGCGTCACTTTCCCGCGAAACCCTCAAGAAGTTCGGCTACCGGGCATTGCTTGAGGGAGTTATCCTCTGGGTCGTTATCACGGTCGTCTCGCTTTTCGCCGTTTTGCAATTGTTATAGACAGTACACTCTCGCGTTTCACTCCTGCAACGATTTCCTTTGCGTCCTAGATTTGTTAAAATACTCGTTTCGGATAGGGTCAGGATTTACCTCTGTAATGAGTATCAAGCAGATATCGGTTCGCGGGGCGCGACAGCACAATCTAAAAAACATCGACGTGGACATTCCGCGGGATAAGTTCGTGGTCATCACAGGACTCTCGGGTAGCGGCAAGTCTTCGCTTGCGTTCGACACTATCTATGCCGAGGGGCAACGTCGTTACGTTGAATCGTTGTCGGCCTACGCACGGCAGTTTCTCGACCAATTAGAGAAGCCCGACGTAGACAGCGTCGAAGGTCTCTCGCCAGCGATCTCGATCGAGCAGAAAACTGTTTCGCGTTCACCACGATCGACGGTCGGAACCGTAACCGAGATCTACGATTTTATGCGGTTGCTGTTCTCGTCGATCGGCCAGCCTCATTGTCATCAATGCGACGCTCCGATCACGCGGCAATCGGTCGATCAGATCGT
>JAYSZT010000247.1:0-7909 GCA_043737915.1 Acidobacteriota bacterium | reverse complement strand
ACCGCGACGAGCAGCCAAGGGTTGATACCGTTGCTTTCGCCACCATGCCCGTGGCTATTCGCGGCAGCTTTGACGGCGACGCTTGCAGAACTTTTCGTCGGAACTCCGGGCTCAGGCGGTTCGGTAGGCGTCGGAGGAACCGGTGGGGGCCACATCATTTTGCCTTCGTGAAGGATGATCGCACCGCGGACGACTTCGTCGTCGAGATTGACGTAAAGCTGTGCACCTTCGTGTTCGTCTGCGGCGTTGTCGTCCGCTGAGTTGCCCTTACTTACGTGAGCGCCAAGGACACCGTGGCTTTTGGATAGGTCGGTGATCAGGGCGACGATGGTGGAGCCGTAGAGTTGGCTCGACATGCTGGCCATTCGGGATGGAAGATCGGTGTAGCCGATGATGGTGACGCCTTTGTGATGGACGACCTTGCCCGGTTGGGTCAGGACGCAGTTGCCGCCTTGTTCCGCGGCGAGATCAACGATAACGCTGTCGGGCTTCATTGATTCGACCATGCCTTGCGTGATCAGTTTTGGAGCAGGTTTGCCCGGGATCAATGCCGTCGTAACGATGATGTCGACCTGCATCGCCTGTTGGGCGAACAGAGCCATCTCTGCCTGAATAAAGGCGTCCGACATCACTTTGGCATAGCCGCCCTTGCCCTCGCCTTCTTCCTCGACATTTACCTCGAGAAACTCGGCTCCCATCGACGCGACCTGATCTTTTGTCGCCGAACGCGGGTCAAATGCCCGAACGATCGCACCCAACGATCGTGCCGCACCGATCGCCGAAAGCCCCGCGACACCCGCACCGATGACCATTACCTTTGCCGGATCGATACGACCGGCGGCGGTGATCTGGCCACCGAAAAATCTCGGGAAATTGTTGGCGGCCTCGATGATCGCCCGATAACCGGCGATATTTGCCATCGCGGAGAGCGTGTCCATCTTCTGCGCACGGGTGATTCGCGGGATGCAATCCATCGCGAAAACGGTCGCTTTTCGGGCGGCGAGTTTGTCGACGATGTCGCGATTCTGGGCAGGCCAAACAAAACCGATCAGCGAACCGCCTTCCTTCATCAGGTCAGCCTCGTGGATCTGGAGGTCGCTGTTTTGCTCGGGCGGGCGAACCTTGAGGATCACGTCAGAGGTCGCCCAGAGCGTTTTGGTATCGTCGACGATCGTGGCACCGGCCTCGCGATATTCGCTGTCCGTGCAATTTATCCCGTGCCCAGCGTGCGTCTCGACCTGCACGTCGAAACCAAGCTTTTTTAGCTTGATTATCGTCTGCGGCGTTGCCGCCACGCGTTTTTCGCCCGGATGGATCTCTTTAGGTATGCCGATTATGGTCATTTTTTAGCTTGAAAACCTCTAACGAAATTTTATTTGTGAGCCCTCGGCGCGTCAACATAGCCGATAATGCAGTCACGACGAATCCGTTTTTTACACGTAGCCAACTTTCGTTAGCTGACTGTGACCTTTACGCCGGTCGCGTCCCCAGTCGCTGCATAAGACTTTAACGCTACTTTGGCCGGACCGGTGGACACGTTACCGTTTGTAGAATCGAATTTCGAGCCGTGACTCGGGCAAACGAACTGTTTCGCAGCTGAGTCATATTTTACGGTCGATCCCTTGTGTGTACAGCGTGCCGAAAAGGCGTCGAACGCCTTCTCGCTGCTGCGAACGATGATGATCTTTCCCGCCGTCGACTGAACAACCTGCGAGCCGCCAATTGTTTTTAACGGGCTCTTGTCGTCTATCGTAACTGTCACATCCTCGAACGGCTTCCCGAATACCGAACCGGCACCCGACAAAGTCAAAACTAATCCACCGGTCATCACCGCAGTTTTTACTAAAAACTCGCGACGGCCTGAGCAATCAACTATTTCATTACAATCTTTCACGTTAAAACTCCTCTGAATACAATAAGAAAACATTTAACTGAGAGGGGTAAGAATCTATACAAACCAGTTTACCGCAAATAGCTTAAAACGGCGCCGCCAAAAAAAATATAAAACGAACAGAGCACGCTTTCACCCACGAAGATCGCGGCGATAAACTTTGCGAAATTAATTCGAATCGTACCCGCGAGGTAACACACCAGATCGGTCGGCACAAATGGGAAAAACGCCCACAGTGCGACAAATACAAAGCCTTGCGGATGCTCGAGCTTTGCTTTCATTTTATGAACAAGCTCGGGTTTGCGTTTATCAAAATAGTCAGCTAAGCCTAGATGGTCCGAAAAAAAATAGACCATGCTCGACGAAAGCACGATCCCGACCATCGAAACAGCAAATACCGCAACTAGCTGGTCAGGGAAAATCAGAGTTCCCGCGATAACCAACGGAGTGCTCGGTAGCAACGTCAACCCTCGGATCGCCGACATGGCGAGATATCCCAGCCATATACTTCCTTGAAACTCGCGAAGAGCGACCGCTAATTCCTGCGGCGTAAACTTATTCGGATATATCAAATATAACGTCAAACAAACGATAACGATCAAACCCCAAGCGGCAATGGTCAATATCCGAGCGATCTTACCTATCCGGTGAACCATTGATCGACTAATCATTTAATAAAAAAGCCGTGAGATTTTGTCACGGCTAACCATCAATGAAAGATGCCTTTCGTTATCGTTCTCGGCAAATCGATGCCAATTCGCGACCTAGGCTGATTGCGTAAGCGTTTCAACATCAGGTTTCCAACGCAACACCGGTTTTCTCGCTGCACTTGCTTCGTCGAGACGTCCGATGCGGGTCGAGTGCGGGGCGTCGATGACGAGTTGCGGCGTTTCCTGGGCTTCGCGGTCGATGTCGACCATGGCCGAAACGAAGGCGTCGAGATCTTCACGACCGACGGATTCGGTCGGCTCGATGAGCATCGCACCCTCGACGACGAGAGGGAAGTAGACGGTCATCGGGTGAAATCCGTAATCGATCAGGCGTTTAGCGATGTCGAGCGTGACAACGCCTTTTTTAGACTGGTTTCTGTGCGAAAAGATCGCTTCGTGCATACAGTCGGAATCGAAGGGCTTATCGAACGATTTTTCGAGCTCGTGCGATACGTATCGAGCATTCAAAACCGCAGTTTCGGTCGCTTCTTTGAGACCTTCAGCTCCGTGGGTGTAGATGTATGCTAATGCACGAACCATCATTCCGAAGTTGCCGTAAAACGCTTTGACGCGGCCGATCGTGCCGGTGTAATCATAGTTTAAGCGGAACGTGTCAACATCTTTTTCGATGCGGGGCGTTGGCAGAAATGGTTTAAGATCCGCTGAACAAAGGCATGGGCCACAGCCCGGGCCGCCGCCGCCGTGAGGTGTCGAAAATGTCTTATGCAGATTGAGATGAATCACGTCTACGCCCATATCTCCGGGGCGAGCGATGCCGACGAGGGCATTCATATTGGCACCGTCCATGTAGACGAGGCCGCCAGCTTCGTGGATAGTCGCACAGATCTCGCTGATATTTTTTTCGAAAATACCGCAAGTGTTTGGATTCGTGAGCATCAGTCCGGCAATCCCGCCCTCAGAGCAGAGTTTACGAAGGTGATCCATATCGGTCAGCCCTTCGGCGGTCGATCGGATCGTTTTTACTGTAAAGCCTGACATTGCAGCCGACGCCGGATTTGTGCCGTGAGCCGAGTCGGGCACGAGCATTACACGGCGATTTTTCGATTCCTCGCCGTCTCGATGATCCAGGAATGCACGAATCAACATCACGCCCGTCATTTCGCCCTGAGCACCAGCAGCTGGTTGGAGCGAGATACCTGGCAGGCCGGTGATCTCACACAGATCTTCTTGCAGATGGTAGATCAACTCGAGTGCACCCTGAACCTCTGCCTCAGGTGCAAGCGGATGGAGTCCGGCGAATCCGGGAATGCGTGCGACTTTTTCGTTGAGGCGTGAATTATACTTCATCGTGCACGAACCGAGCGGATACATTCCGAGATCGATCGAATAGTTCCACGTCGATATCCGCGTGAAATGCCGAACGACATCCACCTCAGATACCTCGGGAACGCCTTCCAGATCGTCAGTTCGTCTCAGTTCGGCCGGAAGGATATCGTCGATCGCGGTGTCCGGAACGTCAAGTTTCGGCAACCGATACCCGACACGTCCGGTTTGCGAACGCTCAAATATCAAACATTCATTCTGACTTGGGTGCTGTGTAACTCTTGTGATGCTCATTTATATTCTCAATTGTGAACTACGCGTTAATTATTCTGTTCGATCAAGCCTTCGGCAAACCCTTTTTTGCTAGGTCGGCAACGATCTCACAAAAGCGGTCAAGTTCCCATAGTGTCGTGTAGACGTTGGGAGTTATTCGAATCCCGGTAAATTCTTCGTGGACGATCGGCGTCGTAAATATCTTGTGTTTAGACATCAGGTATCCACCAACTGCAACCGGATCGATTCCGTCGATCTTAAAATTTCCGATCGCACACGACTGTTTCGGATCGAAGGAAGTATTAAAGCCTACTTTCGGAACACCTTTTAGGTTGTTCATCCAGTACCTTGCCAAGAATCGCAGTCGTTCTTCCTTTCGCTTGCCGCCGATAGCATTGTGAAACAATATTGATTCGCCGATCGCGAGCCTCATTGCCGCGGAATGCGTTCCGATCTCTTCAAATTTGCGGATGTCGTTCTTGTTTTTATCCTCAGACGCCATCAATGCCCAGATCTTCGCGATCTTGTCTTTTTTGATGTAAAGCATTCCCGTTCCCTTCGGAGCGTACGTCCATTTATGAAGGGAAGTCCCGAAATAATCGCACCCGAGGTCGTCGCGTTTGAAATCGAACTGCGCAAATGAATGGGCGCCATCAACAATTGTTTCGATCCCTCGAGCCCTCGCCATCTCAGATACCTTCTTAACCGGATTGATCTGGCCGGTGAGGTTGATCTGATGCGAGATCAGGATCAACTTTGTTTTCGGCGTGATCGCCTTTTCGAAAGCAATCGCGACATCATCGATATTTGCCGGGGCAACCGGGATCTTGATCAGATTTAGCTTAATACCTTCGCGAAGTTCCCGCTGTTTGAGCGTCGTGATCATTCGCGGGTAATCCTGCGTCGAGGTCAGTATCTCGTCACCCGATCTGAGATCCATCCCCATCAGGAGAATTTCAAGCGATTCGCTCGCATTTCGCGTGATCGCGATCTCCTCAGGCGAGCATCCAAACATTTCCGCGAGACCGGTGCGAATTGTCTCTGACTGAGGCTCAAGCAATTGCCACATTGTGTACGCGGTAGCGTCTTCCTGCTGCCAGGTGTACCGCACAAAAGCCTCGGTAACCATTCGCGGGCTTGGGCTGACACCACCGTTATTCAGGTTGATGATCCCGCGGGTAACCGAAAACGCCTGTTGTATCGTCGCCCAATAGTCTTCATCCATTGCGGCTTCGATAGGCGAAAGATGATCGATCGCTTTACCCGCAGCCTGAACACTAGAAAACAACGACCCGACCACCGAAGACGAAAGAGCCATTAGGCCGAGGCCTTTTCCGGCAGAACTGATAAACGTGCGACGATCGACGGTCATATATTTCTCCCGACCCTAAGGTTCAAAATTTGCTCCGCAAACCACGAGCCACCGTGAATCGCCGAAAGTACGAGGTATTTGAGCGATCCGCAACTTTGTCCTTGTTATCCTCGGCAATTTCCTCAGGCGTAAATTGTGTTACGTAACAGGGCATCATTTCCAACGCCTTATTCTCATCGTCCTGAGAATAATCGATCTTTACATTAAAATATTGGTTATCCACCCAGCCGAGGTTGAACTTATTTCCAATCTCCTTTGTCCACGAAAGATAATAGAGCGGATATCGTTTTACCCATCCTTCTCTCAATAGCAGTTCCGTTACGGCCGCGCCTGTGACGATATGTTCAGAATGCGAAGTATCGCCATCGGGTCCAAAGGTGATGATAAAGTCAGGGTCGATCGCAGGTATTTTTTCCTTAAGCAGAGACATAAGTTTCTTATGCTCGGCAAAATACTTTCCAACGCCGATCAATGTATCCAGCCGTTCAATGCCTAGGAAGATCGGCTCTTCAATTCCGATCTTCTTGGCGGCGCAGCGGCTTTCAGCCATTCGCAGATTCCCGAGTTCTTCACCGGCGGTAATTTTTGTTAATCGCGTGCCGTTGCTTCCATTCGTTGCAGTAATTACCTGCACCTTATACCCGAGACCCGCATATTTTCTTAGCACCTCGCCGATCGCCGATTCGTCGTCAGGGTGAGGAAATATCGCAAGCAAAGTCTTACTTTTTTGCGCAAATATAGACGTTGAGCACAAGAGGATTATTGAAATGGTTAATGCTCTTATAAACATTGCTTCAATGCAGTGGTCAACTCGTCAATCTGCTGACGGCTGCTTGTTTCGGTCACACATACCAGAAAATCGTTGTCGTGGCCGCCGTAATATTTTGAAAGAGCGAGGCCGCCAACGAGGTTACTTTTCGTTCGAAGACCTTCGAGGATTTCTGTTGCCGGTTTGGTTCCCCGAACAACGAATTCATTAAAAGTCGGTGCGGCGAACGGAAGAGAAAAACCATCTATCGCCGCGATCTGCTTCGCTGCGTAGGCGGCCTTTTGGGCGTTTTGCATCGCGACCTCTTGCAGGCCTTTTTTGCCCATCGTTTCCATATAAATGGTAGCGGCGAGGGCGATGAGGCCTTGGTTGGTGCAGATGTTCGACGTCGCTTTTTCACGGCGAATATGCTGTTCGCGGGTAGAAAGCGTTAGGACGAAGCCGCGATTACCGTTCTTGTCGTATGCGATACCGCACAGACGGCCGGGCATCTGGCGAACGTATTTTTCCCGTGTTGCAAACAGTCCCAGATGCGGGCCGCCGAAGCCGACCGGTATTCCCCACGACTGACCTTCGCCGACGACGATGTCCGCACCGCATTCGCCGGGTGAACTAAGCAATCCGAACGAAATTGCCTCAGTGACGACCACAATGAATAATGCCCCCACCGCGTGGGCGGCATCGGCCAAGGCCTTCAGGTCTTCGACACAGCCGAAAAAGTTCGGCGACTGGACGACGAGTGCGGCCGTCTTGTCATCGAGTGCCGAGGTGTCCGCGAGGCGGCCTGTCGATCCGTCAAAAGCAACCTCGACGATCTCAGCGGCTCCGTGCTGGGTGTAAGTTCTGGCAACTTCCCGATATTCGGGATGGACGCTTGTCGCAACGACGATCTTTTCGCGGCGAGTGACTCGCTGGGCCATCAGATATGCCTCGGCCAATGAGGTCGAGCCGTCATACATCGACGCGTTCGCGACTTCCATCCCCGTCAACTGGCAGACGAGCGTTTGAAATTCGAAGATGTACTGCAAAGTGCCCTGCGTGATCTCGGGTTGATACGGCGTGTAAGATGTAAAAAATTCTGATCGTTGGATCAGGTGATCGACGATCGTTGGCGAGAAATGCGAGTAAACGCCGGCACCTAAAAACGAAGGCTTCGTCGAGGCAGTATTTTTTGCAGCCATAGATTCCATGGTTGCGATAACTTCTGATTCAGCCAACGGGTCGGTAATGTTCAACGCCCGATTTAGCTGAACATTCTCAGGAATCGAACGAAAAAGTTCCTTACCGGTCCCGAGGCCAACGATGGCGAGCATTTCTTCCCGTTCTTCGGGTGAATTTGGTATATATCTCATTTCTAAATACGGCGTCTCTCTAAACTATTTACGAATTTATTATGATAGCAAAGACAACTCAACAAAGTGAAAAAGCTGTGAGTAATTCACTCACAGCAATTGATTAGTATTTGTAATATTTTCGATCCGAGATCGCGGTCGGACTCGGTCCGAAGTTTCTCCCGATGTGCAACGGATCAACTTGAGCGATGCGTTGCAAAGCGAACTAAGCTGACGCTTCCAAATATTCTTCGTATTCGGCGGCGGACAGCATAGCAT
>JAYSZT010000246.1:0-3405 GCA_043737915.1 Acidobacteriota bacterium | reverse complement strand
GGCGTTCGGTTTTCAGTGAATAAGTGGGAAGGTGATGACTATCAATCCGTCATTCTCTCATTTAAGAACGATAAAGTGATGACCAGATCGCAGGTTGGTCTCAAATAAATTACGGGCGAACGCATATGACGTTCGCCCACCGTATTCTATTTCGCAGGTTTTGGATGTGACTTTCGTTTCTTTCGAACGACTCTTTTTTTTACGGACTTTTTCTTCATCATCGTTTCCGTTTTCATCTGCGGCTCGCTTTTCTTCATTGTTTCTTGTTTCATCATCGTTTCCTGGCTAGCGAGAACAATGGATGATGATGCGATTACCGAAATTAGAGCTGCCGACAATAATTTTAACTTCATTTTATGTAACCTCTTGTATTTTCATTTAGACTATTCACACCTGGATCGTTCAGAATGCTTTGCACGTGAACTTGCTCCATGGGAATCAAATACAGAAGAAAAAGGAATTTATTCCGCACCACAAATTACGTGAACAAAAAAACTATTAAAAATGTCGACATAGCACGGAAACGGGTTTTCATTCGAGTAGATTTTAATGTTCCGATCAAAAACGGTGTGATCTCCGACGACACGCGCATCCTCGGTGCACTTCCGACTATTAGGTACGCGATCGAGCACGGTGCAAAAGTAATTCTCGCTTCACATCTCGGTCGTCCTTTAAAGGATAAAAAGAAAGCTGAGGAAAAAGGCCTGCCGTACGATGCTGAGAAATATAGCCTAAATCCTGTTTACGAATATCTGTCGAGGTTGCCGGATCTAAATATTCAGTTTGCCGGGGATTGTGTCGGCGAGGTAGTCGAAGCGAAGGTTGCGGAGATGAAGCCCGGCGAAATTCTGCTACTTGAAAATCTCCGTCTTCATGCCGAAGAGGAAAAAAATGACGTTGGGTTCGCGGAGCAACTCGGGAAACTGTGCGATGTTTACGTCAACGACGCTTTCGGGACCGCTCACCGGGCACACGCATCGACCGAGGGTGTCACTCACTTCGTCATTGACTGCGTTGCCGGCCTGTTAATGGAAAAGGAACTCAACTTTCTCGGTAAGGCGCTGAATGACCCCGAGCGTCCGTTCGTTGCGATACTTGGCGGTGCAAAGGTCTCTGACAAAATACCGGTGATCGAGTCGCTCATTGAACGAAAAGTCGATAAGTTATTGATCGGCGGAGCAATGGCATACACGTTCTTTAAGGCTCAAGGATTTACTATTGGTAAATCGCTCGTCGAAGACGAGATGATGCCGAATGCTCTGGAGATCGAACAAATGGCAAAGGAATCAGGCGTCGAACTTACTTTACCAACGGATCATCAGGTCGTTGATAGTTACGATCCTCTACATTCCGCCAAGACTATCCCGGTCGCGTTCACAAACGCCGGTCTGGTTGGCCTTGATATTGGGATTGAAACTGTCGCAATTTTCGAACACGCGCTCGAAGGAGCGAAAACTATCGTCTGGAACGGTCCAATGGGAATGTTCGAGGAGAAGCCCTTCGATGCGGGTACCGTAGCAATAGCGAAAGCGGTAGCGAAGGCGACTGAGCACGGGGCAACCTCGATAGTCGGAGGCGGAGATTCGGTATCCGCTGTAAACCAAGCAGGGCTTGACGACAAAATAAGTCACATCTCCACCGGAGGCGGAGCAACGTTGGAATTCCTTGCCGGCGATGTTTTGCCGGGTGTAGCGGCTTTGAATGACAACTAGACCTTAAAGTCATGTGCATCATCGCTTGATAAGAAGTGCGGGTGTTCAAGGTAGGTTGATCAGGTTACCGATCCTGGATTGAACCTAGTAGATCTGGCGACCCGACGGCGAAGATTTTTGTTCAATCTCAGAAATGCGATCGTCGTTTCAGCCAAGATTGGCGAAAATGCGGCGTGTCGGAGGATCGAACATGCACGAAGCCGACGATCGAACGCGGCGGAATAATTTCTTTTGTAGTCGGCAGCGAGAGTGGCGAAACCGAATCCGTTTTGAAAAGCTCGTGCTATCGAGAAACCTGCAATTTTTCCACTTTCAAGTGCTAGTAACATGCCACTTCCGGTGAATGGGTCAATAAATGAGGCTGCATCGCCGACGGTTATCAACCCTTCGGCACAAACCAATTGACCGCGACCAAAACGCTCGATCGGGACGGCGAGCCAGGGCTTGGCCACAGTTGCGTCAAGCATAGCAAGATTTGCCCGACGGTTGCTGAAAACTATCTCTCGCATTACCCGCTCGGGGTCGCTGCTGAGGCGTTTCGCATCTTTTGCGTTAGTGATGAAGCAAAGGTTATAAAGGTCGTCCTCAACGCGGTTACAGCCTCCATAACCGCCCTTGTAAACATAGATCTCGCAAGCTTCGGGAGTGAGGTTGACGCCGTGAAGATGGGTTTTAAAAGCAACTAGGTCCGCCGGCTTTTTTGGAGCATTACTTTTATCTAAGCGGCGAGCAAGGCTGCGAGTTCTGCCGGTCGCGTCAACACAGAGCTTTGCAGAAATTGTTTGTTCCGCTTGGTTCTTTTCATGAAGTTTAAGGCCAACAACGCGTTCATTCTCAATTATCAGTCCCGTCACGTTCGTTTCGGTTAGGATCGAAACGCCAGATTGCTCGGCACGTGAGAGAAGTTTCGTATCCATCTGGGCACGGCTCAGTCCGAGGGCTGAGCTCCCAAAATCGCCAAACCACTTGCTGTTTACAGAAACTGACCTGCCGTTTCTTCCAAAGAAGATCGTTTCATTTAGCTTTTTACCGCCAGCGTCAATTATGTCATCCATTACGCCGAGCTCCTCGAAATGGATAAGGCATTCGGGCGAGATGAATTCACCGCAAAGTTTTTCGCGTGGAAATGCCTTTTGCTCAATCAGTAAAATGCTCAAACCTGCATTTGCGAGACGAATCGCAAGGGAAGTCCCGGCCGGACCAGCCCCGGCAATTGCGACATCGTAAGAGTTGGTGAGTGTTTTCATTATTACTATCCCGACTTTCCTGAGAGTATCAGCCGATTTACCTTCGAATGTTCAACCGCGATTTTCTTGAGTCCAGCCTTTCTGGCCAGGCCCTCCAATTCAACTGGATTGAAACTTCGTAAGATCGAAAGTGAGCCATCCTCTAGCGTGAACCGCTGCAGAAAGATTCGACCAAACAATTTATAAAGATAATATGCGATCGGGTGACGATTAAGATCGATGACATAGATGCGTTTGGCAGCAACCCGGGCCATTTCGGCGATCAATTCGACCGCCGCTTCGTCGCCCAAATGATGGAGAAAAAGGGAACAGAAAACATAATCGAAACTATTGTCCGCAAACGGCATTCGCAAGGCGTCACACCTGATCGCATTCAGGCCGTTGGCCCTGATCGTTCGAGCCGCTGCCGCCTCAAGTTCTGCTCCGACGAGAAACGGTGAATGTTT
>JAYSZT010000245.1:0-7972 GCA_043737915.1 Acidobacteriota bacterium | reverse complement strand
CTTTGTTCTTCTCGTAATAATCTTTTAATTGCTTGCTGTTATAGCCCCAATACAATTTTGATTGAACCTCGCGCTGAATAACGCGGTCACGGGTCGCCTGTTTACGCCATATTTCACGCATTTCCTGCGGATCAACGTTCTGCTTACGCATTTCTTCGTAAAGTGCATCAAGCGTCTTTAAGTTGTATTGCTTCATGATCTCAACGAAGCGTTGATTCAGCGTTGCCTCGATATCGTTGTCGAATCCGAGTTCTTTTGCTTTTTGGATCAGCAACTCTTCGTTGATCAGATTAGCGATCATTTCGCCTTGCTTCTCATCGACCTCTTTTTGTGCGTCCTCGCGTTTTGCTCCGCCTTCGACCTTGGCATCAACGATATCCTTCGCCTCTCGCTTTACTCGCGACAACGTTATTACGCCTTCGTTTACCTGAGCAACGACCTCGTCCACAACCTTTGTTTCGGTTTCCTGTGCAAATGTCGAAATTGCGGCAAGAGCGATGCACACCGATGTGAGACCAACAGTTCTTAAAAATTTCATAATAACTTCCAAATTAGCTAGTAAAATTTATATCTTTACGAGCCGTTTTTTGCAACTGACGACTTTGATGCATAAAACCTGCAATGAGTTTATTGCACCGTTCTGAATGTCAATTATATGAAGAATCGGCATATTAGTGATTTTTATACATAGTGGGAGTTTTCAGAAGCGTTCAGAAATATGTCTAAAAAGTGTCAAGAATGTGGTTTGGTCAACTTTTCGAAAGCTGAAGACTGTGGCCGTTGCGGCTTTGGTCTGGGCGAGAGCGGTCAGGCTGCGTCGACGACAAATTCTAATTTAACGATGATCATCAGGCGAGCGGCGATCTTCCTAATGATCTGCTTATTCGTCATCGCCGGATTTTATTTGTCGCTGATCGGTTCGGCGAAATCGCTTGCGTATGAAGACAAACAGATAGTAAATAGTTCGATCTTGATACTAAAAGATAGCGGCTTTGCTGACGAGGTGTTCTTACTTCAGAACCTTGCTGCATATCGGAGCACCGACAATTGGCTTAACGCCTCGGTCGAAAAAGAAAATGCGTACGCGGCGACAAACTTTCCATTTGAGATCGTCACGATCTATCCGGACTTTTTTGATTTTCCTGCCGATGACGTCGAGCGAGCCGCGATCCTCTTGCACGAAGCCAAGCATTTGGCAGGAAATGATGAAAAAGAGGCGTACGAATTCGTCTGGAGAAATCGAAAACAGATCGGTTGGTCAAAAGCGGTTTACGGCCGATCGCTGGTCTGGCAAAACATTCGGAAACAAACGAAAGAAACGGTACCGGAATTATTTGCCTGCCCTGAATTCGACATGGGTGACTGCACTGAGACCGCTTTCCAAAATTAATTCATCGAGCCACAAAATTAAGCACTTCCGTCGCTTTTGAGATCGGGTTTTCGCCCGGCAAGGTATTAAATCTCACAATTCCGGTTGGCGAGAAGGTTGATCCTTCGTTCTCGCTTAGAAATTGCATCAGCTTTTCAGGCGAGACGATTGCGGATTCGCCTAGCTTGATCGCGACGCCGCTTGCGGCTTTGTCGATCGAGACGATGTGCATTCGGTCGCCGAGTTTTCGAAGACGCCCATATTCGAAAAGATTATCGACCGAACGCGGAATGCGACCGTACCGATCTTCGATCTCGGCGTGAATTTGCAAGAGTGCCTCCTCTGTTTCGGCGGACGAAATGCGTTTATATGTCCGCAAACGCTGTCCGGCGTCCGAAATATAATCCTTAGGTATCGAAACATCGACGCCGAGATTGATCGAGACGCTTACTTCATCCGCGATCTCGTCACCTCGCATTTCGCCGATCGTGCGTTCGAGCATTTTGGTGTAGAGATCAAATCCGAGAGCGTCCAGATGACCTGACTGCTGACCGCCAAGAATATTTCCGGCACCGCGCAGTTCGAGGTCGAGTGCGGCGAGTCTGAATCCAGCACCGAGATCCGAAAATTCACGGATCGCAGAAAGGCGGCGGCGAGCGATCGGTGTTAGTTCCAACTCGCTTGCGATGAGCAGATAGGCGTATGCCCGGCGATTCGACCGACCCACGCGGCCTCGGAGCTGGTAGAGCTGGGAAAGACCGTAGTTGTCGGCTCGGTTGATGATTATCGTATTCGCACGGGAAATGTCGATGCCGTTCTCGATGATGGTCGTTGCGACCAAAATATCGAATTTATAATCGATAAAATCGAGCATGACCTGCTCCATTTCCTTTTCGTTCATTTGTCCGTGACCGATCGCGACTCTGGCGTTGGGGACGATCTTTTGTACGAGAGCGGCGACCTGTTCGATCGTTTCGACACGGTTGTGGATGAAAAATACCTGTCCGTTTCTTGCCAGTTCGAGTTCGATCGCAGAACGAATAACGCCCTCGGAAAACTGGACGACTTGCGTGTTGATCGCCAGGCGGTCACGCGGAGGCGTCTCAATAACAGACATATCACGCATGCCAAGCAGAGACATATTCAGCGTCCTCGGTATCGGCGTCGCGGAAAGCGTAAGCACGTCCACCTTTTTCTTCAGCTGTTTTAGTTTTTCCTTATGACCGACGCCGAACCGCTGCTCTTCGTCAACAACGACGAGGCCGAGTTTTGGTAGTTTTACGTCGCTCGAAAGTATGCGATGCGTTCCGATGACGACATCTACCTCACCTTTAGCGGCCGCCTCGGTGACGGCCTTTTGTTCTTTCGTCGAACGGAACCGGGAGAGCAATTCAACCTTCACTGGAAATGCGGCGAAGCGCTTCTTGAATGTTTCAAAATGCTGATATGCCAGAACGGTCGTCGGCGTTAATATCGCGGCTTGCTTGCCGTCCATTACTGCCTTGAATGCCGCTCGCATCGCGACCTCGGTCTTGCCGTAGCCGACGTCACCGATGATGAGGCGATCCATCGGCATCTGCGATTCCATATCAGTTTTTACATCTTCGATGGCTGAGGCTTGATCGACCGTCAGGTCGTAGGGGAACGCGTCCTCGAACTCATGCTGCCACGGAGCGTCCGGCGGAAACGCGTGGCCGCGAACGAGTTTGCGCTCGGCGTAAAGCTTTAGCAGTTCGTCAGCCATGTCGCGCATTGCGCGTTTAGCCTTTGCCTTCGTTTTCTGCCAGCCAAGTCCGCCGAGTCGGTCGAGAGTCGGCGATGTCGCCTCGCCCGATGAATAACGCGACACGAGGTCCATTCGCTCGACGGGCACGAAAAGCTTGGCGTTCTCGTTGTAGATCAGCAGCATGAACTCGCGTTCCGACCCCTGCGAAGCGATCGTCTGCAGACCGTCAAAACGCCCGATGCCGTGATCAACGTGGACGACGTAATCGCCCTGTTTCAGATCGCGAAAATCGGAGATAAACGCGCCGAGTTTGCTTTTGGTTCGCTGGCCTTTCGGGGTTGCGAGCCGCCGCTCGGCCTGCGTTGTCTCGCCGAAGATATCGTTTTCGGTGAAAAAGATCAGATCGAACGGCGGTAGTTCGAATCCGCTCGACAGAGAGCCGATCAAGACCGAATCGGCCAATAATGGAGCGTCATATTCGCGCAAGATCTCCTCGATCCGCTCGGCCATTCCATGCGTTTGCGGCACGATCTTGATGTCAGTTTTAGAATTTTTAGCCTTTGCTGCCAGACCGGTCACGAAAGCCTGAATATCGCCGTGATATTTGCGGGTCGAGCGCGATTGAATATCGACCTCGATCGATTTTTCGGCGGTCGGGAATAGGAATAACGGCTCAGAACCGCCTGCGTAAGCGGGCGGCCCGGTCGTTGAATTACCGCTCACGCCGATTCCCGCCGCTGACGCAGCGGGTTCTGACAATGCAAACTGCTCATCAATTCCCGCTGCCGTTCTCCCCAGCGATCTGAGTTCGACGCGTGAATGGTCAGTTAGGAGCTTTCGCAGCTCTTTGGGCGTGACAAAGAGTTCTTTCGGGTCGAGGCCGACTTCGCCCGACTCATTGAGCGAGGCGAAATGTTCGTTCGTATTTTCGTAAAATCCGGTCAGCAGATGTTCGATCGCGACGGGTTCGTCGATGACGAGAACGCGATTCGGCAGGTAATCAAAAATCGTAGCGGCAAGCGGTCGCACGAGTGGCA
Organism: Acidobacteriota bacterium; assembly: GCA_043737915.1. Taxonomy (GTDB): domain Bacteria; phylum Acidobacteriota; class Blastocatellia; order Pyrinomonadales; family Pyrinomonadaceae; genus OLB17. Next base: position 3,840 of record JAYSZT010000245.1, on the reverse strand, counting down.
TTTGGAATTCCCAGCCGGAGAATGTCTCGCCGGCCTCGGCAAAGTCGGTGCGGTCCTTGAGGTTGCGATTGAACCGGTCCTCAGCGAATCGTTCGCGGGCAAAGAATGCCCAATCTTTAAAATCCTGCTGCGTGACGGCGATCTCACGCATCGGGGCGATACCGATCTCGGTCAGTTGGCCGGTCGAAAGCTGCGTCTCAGCGTCGAACGTCCGGATCGAATCTACCGTGTCGCCAAAAAACTCAACGCGAACCGGAGCGACCGCATCGGGCGACCAGACATCGATGATGCCGCCGCGAACAGAGAACTGGCCCGGGCCGAAAAGCGGCTCTTCGCGAACATAACCGCCGGAGAAAAGGCGTTCGATCAATATTTCGGGAGCGGAATCCTTATCGCGAGTTAAGACTGAACCTAACGCCGCGATCTCGTCCGGAGCGACGGTTCGCTGAATCAGCGAGCGGGCAGAAAGTATAACGAATGGATTCGACCTGTTCCGCAATTGCCACAATGCCAGGGCACGTCGTTCCTGCGTTTCGGCATGAGGCGAGACGCCGGAGTATGGGTCGGTTTCGAATGAAGGGAGCGTGACAATGCTAGATCTCAGGTCTGAAATTTCGGATCTAGGATCTGAGATCTGAGACTGGAAGAATTCGAGGTCAGATTCCCAAGCCTCGAGTTCGCTGTTCGATTCAGTGACGACAGTGAATAATTTTCCTGTTTCTGCCTGCAATTTGGTCAGCACGAATGCCTTCGCCGACACTGAGGTCATTCCGCTGAGGCTGATCACCCGCGAACCTTTATCGATCTCACGCCTTAATTTGTCGAACTCATCCGCCATAAACGCACGTATCCGCAGAAAACGCTGTTTGCGTCATCATGCGATATCTATATTTTGCCATATTCGCAAGATGTTTGCGTTATTCGCGTGTCAGTAGCCCGCACGTAAGTAAGGGCGATCGTGCGGATGACACAACATCGCCTGCGGCACGAACGCTCATTGCCGATGTTGCTACGCGCTACTATAATCGAAGATTCAATAGCTTGAGGCCTTACCTACGTGTGGGCTACTGACACTTATGAGCATTCCAGCATTTAACGAGATCATCGAACAGAACGACCAGACTGCGGCCCGGTCAGAGCATTTGGGCGCGTTGCGTGAATTGGTCGGCAACGTGTATCCGAACAAGTTCACGCGTTCGGCTGTGAGCGGCGTCGAAGACACGATCACTAACCTGAAAGCCTATCCGCCGGTCGTTGAGATCGTTGGCGAGATCGCGGCCGTAGTCGCTACGCTTGCCGAACGCGAGCGTCCGCCGGCGGAGATCAAAGATGCGCTCAATGAACGGCTAAAAGCGCTCGGCAATGTTCGCATCTCCGGCCGCCTGACGACGCCTCCGCGTGGGAATTTTGTTCACCTGACCGACGGTATCAATAAGCTGCAGGTCTACTGTGACAAAAAAGGCGGCGCGGCACTTGTTAAGAATGACGGGAAAGACACGCTCGACACGGAGAACGGCTGGAAAGCGTGGCAGTTGCTCGATCACGGCGATTTCATTGGCGTCGAAGGGTATCTATTCATCACGAACACCGGCGAACTGAGCGTTCATATCGAAAAGCTGCAGTTTCTTGCCAAAGCGATGCTCCCGATGCCCGACAAAATGCACGGCATCGCTGATCCTGAGCTGCAGAGGCGGTTTCGTTACGCTGATCTGATCGCTTCGACGCTACAGATCGAGCACGAGGGACTGACGACACGCGAGGTTTTCGAGCGGCGGGCCAAGCTGATCTCCGGAATGCGTCGTTTTCTTGATGATGCGGGCTTTATCGAGGTCGAGACGCCGATGCTCACGCCAAAGGCGACCGGTGCGGCGGCGAAACCGTTCGAGACGCACCACAACGCTCTCGACATTCCGCTTTATGCACGCGTTGCGCCTGAGCTTTATCTCAAACGCCTAGTCGTCGGCGGCTTTGAAAAGGTTTACGAACTCAACCGCAACTTCCGCAACGAAGGCCTCTCCCAACGTCACAACCCCGAATTCACTATGCTCGAATTCTACATCGCCTACATGGATGTGAACGGGATGATGGATTTCTGCGAGAAAATGCTGAAAGAGTCTGTGCAGAAGGCAACCGGCGGTCTGACAATTGAATATGGACAAATTGCGAAAATCTATAGCGTCAACCCTAAAGAAAACATTGACTTTTCGCAGTTTGAGAGACTTTCAATGAAAGAAGCAATTGAGCAAAACGCTCGATTCGCGAAGAGTTTAGTTAAAGGAGATTTCTTGACTTGGTTGGACGAAGGAGCAAACACAAGAGTTCTGTTTGATTTCCTTTGGTGGCTTGATAATGACTATTTTGGTGACGTCAGTGAGATGTCGAAGGATGAGTCAGACAATTTAGTTGAATTGAAGTGGGCTGAATTTGTAAACAAGCACGGAGGGACCGTTTTAACGGAGCTAGAGGTGAGTAAATCTCTGATAGATTTATTTGAACACTTCGTAGAAGAATTACTAATTCAACCAACTTTCATCATAGATTATCCAAAATCGATCTCACCGCTTTCCAAAGCTGATCCTTCTAATCCCAACGTCGCCGAGCGGTTTGAATTGTTCATCAACGGTATGGAGGTCGCGAATGGTTTCAGCGAGTTGAACGACCCGAAGGAGCAGTACGAACGTTTTGTCGATCAGATGTCGGAGCGTGAGCGCGGCGACGAAGAGGCGATGGTGCTCGACGAAGACTACATCCGTGCCCTCAGCTACGGCATGCCGCCCGCCGCTGGTATTGGTATTGGTATCGATAGGCTTGTGATGCTCTTAACAAACAAACACTCCATCCGCGACGTCATCCTGTTCCCACACATGCGACCCGAAAAGAGAGAAGGGGAGAAGGCGAGTGGGGGAGAAGGGGAGATGGAATAGCGATTCCTGTCGCTAACGGCGACCTATATTATAGCCTAGGGTGTAGCCGCTTCGGTGGAACCGTAGGTAAAGCCAGTAATGATGCATCGCTCTTTGAAAGAGAGCAACACGCCTAAACGCCATAGTTTGTAGCCTTTTATATTGGTCATTGCCGGTCTTTTTTGTATAAAAGTATGTCGATGAACAGTGTCCATCTAGCGATGCAGCATTTTCATCGAAAGATGAACTACTTCCATCGAGCGATGAAGTTGTCTCATCGTCCGATGCACCATTTACATCAAACAATTGGGCTATTGCATCGCACGATGTATTGTTTCCGTCGGTCGATGCAGACTTTCCATTTAACGATGCAAGTTGTGCATCGGTCGATGCAAGCACTGCATCGTTCTTAAATTACTAATTGTGCGTGTATTTCTCTACACAACCTTTGCTCTCATCGCGTTTGCGTTCAATTCGATCCTCTGTCGGCTCGCTTTGCTTGGTGATGAGGCTGACGCGGCGGCGTTTACGGGTGTGAGACTCGTGTCGGGGGCTGTAGCGTTGGTGGTGATCTGGTATTTGGTTGCACGGGTAACCGACGCACGGGCGAAGAACACACTCCCTAACGGTCGTGTTTCTGCCCTTGGGAGTTGGGCGTCGGCGTTCTTTTTGTTTGCTTACGCTGTGTGCTTTTCGTTTGCGTATCTTGGGCTGACGGCGGGGACCGGGGCGTTGATATTGTTCGGGTCGGTGCAGATGTCGATGGTTGCGGCGGCGATATTTAAGGGCGAACGACCGTCTGCTCTTGAATCGCTCGGACTTGTTATCGCTGTTAGCGGTCTAGTTTATCTCGTGCTGCCCGGACTCGCGTCGCCACCGCTGACGAGTTCACTACTAATGGCCGCCGCAGGAATGTCTTGGGCCGCATACACGATGC
>JAYSZT010000244.1:0-3429 GCA_043737915.1 Acidobacteriota bacterium | reverse complement strand
TCCCTTTGCACTGCCCGGGCATTTTAGGAAATTGGTTACCCACGACCGGGTGCTTTCTGAGCTGGGCGGACAGGTCCGGCCTTCGCGTTCCAGCCTTTGACGAACCTATCCTGGGCGGTTTTGTCGGTGATGGCGTTTTTAGCGTCGATGAGCATTAGGTCGAGGACCTGCGTTCGGGTCTTGCCGATGAAATCGTCGCGTTCGTCCCAACTGCTGGTGATCGTGTCGGTGATCTCCTCGTCATCGATCAGCCCCGCGAGCCAACCCGTTGCCTCCGTGACCAAAGCCGTGGCCGCGGCGGCGTCCAGCACTTTTTCAGCTTTGCCGCCGGATCCGCCACCACCGCCCGGTCTTGTTGGCCTATCATCCATTTGGACAATTTTTAACGCGCGGCCCTCCATTTGGTAACCGTTCAATACCCGGATCGCGGCCAAGGCATCCTCGTTCCTTTCCATCTCGACAATCCCGGACCCTCTGGACGCCTGAGTTTTTGGGTCCCTGACGATCTTTGCCGACAAAACCACGCCGAACTGCTCAAATACCTCACGGAATTCGACGTCGTCCATAGTAAGTGGAAGATTCGTAACGAACAGCTTCGTCCCCGCCAAAGCCGATCCGGTAAACAAAAACAGCGCTAAACCCAGCATTAATAGAAATTTCATAAAATTACTCTCCTCTTTTCCGTCGCTGTCGGCAACAGTTTCGTCAAATGAACGGAAGATTGTGCCCCCCGAAAGCGGCTAATTAGGCCGCCGTGTTTATTTTGCCCGGAGCGTTTCGATCGCACTATTAATGAGTACGCCTGTCGGCATGTCATCTCGGCGATAGAGAATAAAGAAATCGGCATTCGTTTTGTTCGGCCCGTCGACCAAAAGATATGAGATGGCGAGCGGAATCCCATCGACGTCAACATAAAAGACCAACGAAGTCGCGTCAAGGCCCGACGGCATTTTGAGTTCCGCTAAATTAACGATCCGCGTATTTTTGTATCCCGCGAAACCAAACGCGCCATTGATCAGTTTGAGTGACGTTGCTGACCGGCTCTCCGTTCTCGTTTCGCCACGCAGCTTGATCGTTGAAATATATTTCTTTTCGCTCGGCGGTGCTTCGATATCAACATCTTTCGAGTCTTTGGCCTGCACGGCCCTAAAACCGGCGGGCAAACAAATAGCGAACGGTCTGCCGGGGAATGTGTATTCAGTACATTTCTGGGCAGCTCCGGTCATGGAAAAGGCGAGTACGAAGAAAGTGGTAACAAATAGTGTTTTCATAATGTTCTCCATGCTGTATCGAACTCACAGATCTATTTACAGGCCGTGGCGATCACGCCCACCTTCTACTTGAAGATGCCGGCCGGATCAACCTTAGGCAACGGGAGTCTTAGGTCGTTGATCTTCTTCGTAGTCGCGGCGTCTGTTGCGAGGCCCCACTTTTTGAAGAACGGAATCAGATTGTTTTTGGTAATACTGCACATAGCATAAACGAACTTGTTCGCTTTGTCAGCGTCTGTCTCGTCATCGATCTCGACATACGGTTGCCGGCGAAAGTACTGGTGAACCTTTTTGATCGAATCCCAGCCGTACACGCTTTTTAGTTGATGAAACATTACGAGTTTTGAGAATAATTCGTTGTAGTCGGCTTCATTGCTGGCAAGGTAGTTCTTGTTTGGATTTGCGATGTATTTACGGGCTTTTTCAAAGTTTGTTAGCGTTTCATCGTCCTGGACCTGTCCAAGGGTGGACGGACGGCCAAATTTTTCCTGCACATACAGCGAGAAAATATTAACCGAGATCTCGCTGATCGAATCCCAGTCCCAAGAAGCCTGTTGATGCGTGTGTCCCGTCTCGTGCCAGATTCCCCATTCAGTGCTGAGCTTATCGGTCAGGTCGGTGAAATTGTCGCGTTTCATCCCGATCAGATAGTTTCTGGCGTACATGTAATAAGATTCGCTCTCCGTCGGTGTCGAATAGAGATCGATCAGGTAATGGATACGATTGCGGGTTCGCATATTCTGCGGCGTACTGTTGTCGAAACCCGCGAGTTCGTCTTCCCAATCGACAACGCTGTGCATCATTTTGAATGAATTATTGAGATCGCGGATCGGCGTCTTTAGATAATCCTTGTAGGTGATCGTCAGCATCACCTTATCCGACACCAACTGCACGAACTGTGCGTCTTTCATCGTCCGCAGGTCGTTTTGCCAGTTGAGAGCATCGCCTTTGCCGTGTACGTATAGCGGAAAGGCCTTGCCGCCTGTAACTTTGACGCGGACGGTCGAAGACGTAGTGTCGTAGCCCTCGGCTTTGACAAAGATAAACGACAATATGCCGTCCTGCGAAGCGGTGACAGTGTTCGCACCGTTTTGCAAAGCGTCTTCCTGCGAATTGTTACGATCGCCCCACATCGGTTTGAAACCGATCATCGACGATAGGTCGTAAGCGTCGTTCAAACCCGTGACGCTAAACGCTATCCGCTCGCCCTTGCGAACATACAGCCCAGACGGCTGATAGTCGCACAAAACCATCCGATGCGTCCGGTCTGACTCGATCTGCCCCTCGGTCTGCGACACTAGCGTGTATTCTTTCGTGTAGTTATTGAAGACTTGCGCGTTTACCGCGACACAGCCGATAAAAAGCGTTGCTAAGAGTACGAAGGCCTTGTTCATATTTAGTTTAGCTGCTCCTAACGACCGGAGCTTCGACGCCACCGGTGTAATTGCCGTTGTATCTGTCAATCCAAGCCGGGCATCTGCCCGAATAGTTACCGGGCATCCCTTTATCAACATCAGTAGTTTTGCACTTATCCGGCACCTTAGCCGGATCGAAGTAGACTGTTTCAGGGAATCGTTTCGCTGGCATTTCCAACCTTCGCTTTAATTGCCAGCGGAATGGTTAAAAGTAACGGGTGGCCTGGCTTTGCCATAACTTGATAGATCGTTTGAGGCAAAGAATCTTGCTGGGTCAACGATTTCGTCCCCCTCAAGGCCGCCTTTTCTGCTTTGTTCATTGCGGTGCCGGCACCGCTTTCTAATTCAAGCTGCTGGAACATGGCTCCCCATTTTTTTTCATAGGAATCAAATTGGTCAAATGATACTTTTTGAGCGTTCCGTCCGATCACGAGGTCAGGTAAAGGTTTGTCCGAAACGATCACGGTTAACGATTCGCCGTTGTGGTCTGGACGGCCGCGCGTAAGCGTGTAGTAGGGAGGTTTATCATCCTGCGAAGGGATTTCAATGACGCGGCCGGCGCTGACCTTATTGTCACCCCCGTTTATACTCAGGGTAGGGAAGATCAAATACGGCAGTCCGAAAGTTTTGTCGGCATAGATTTCGCGGTTAAAAACATACAGATAACCCGATCGTGGCGATTCGATCGTCAATTGAATCTTTGAGCCTTCAGATAAGGGCTCCCCGCCGGCGACCCGCTCGGG
>JAYSZT010000243.1:0-3459 GCA_043737915.1 Acidobacteriota bacterium | reverse complement strand
TGACCGGTTTGAAGGCCTTCGTCGCGGCGGTTCTCGGCGGTATCGGAAATATACCGGGAGCGGTTCTCGGTGGATTATTGATCGGTGCGGCCGAAACCCTAGTCGTTGGTTATGGCGGCTACATCGGCATTCCGTCGACCTATCGTGATGCGGTAGCATTTGCGATTTTGATCGTCGTACTTCTCGTCAGGCCCGCCGGATTGCTCGGCTCGAACGTTCAGGAAAAGGTTTAATTCCGATGGTGGAATTGAAGGGCAGAATGAAGTACCAAGAATGCATTCCTGACTTTTGGATTCTAGCAACTGACTATTTTTTATTATGGCTTCGTGGATCAAAAGCTTAATTATTGGATTCGTTGTAATCGCTTTAATGTATATCCTCAATGCGATGATAAGCACTGATGGTTTTTTCGGCGTCGGGCTAAACGATTATCAGGGGCGTTTGCTGGTTTTTATCGGCATCAATATAATCCTCGCGACATCACTTAATCTGATCAACGGTTTCACCGGGCAATTTTCGATCGGGCACGCCGGTTTTATGGCTGTGGGAGCGTATGCGTCAGCGTTCTTTACCAACACATATGGCCTTGGAATAGCTCAATCGCTCTCATTTCTGGGCGAGACCGGCTCATCAGCTGTTGTCTTATTAATTGCCATCGCCCTTGGGGCCTTGGTGGCTGCAACAATGGGTTTAGTTGTCGGGATTCCGAGCCTTCGACTGAAAGGCGATTATCTCGCGATCGTAACGCTCGGTTTCGCCGAGATCATCCGCATAGTAATTCTCAATATCGACGCGGTCGGCGGGGCGACAGGTTATCAGGTCCGCGGTTACGCTAATTTCCTCTGGGTTGGCATCTTTGCTGTTATCACAGTCGTCGTCATCCACAATATAGTCAAATCCGATACCGGTCGAGCCTTGGTTTCGATTCGGGAGGACGAGCTCGCCGCCGAGGCAATGGGTGTTAATACGACACGCTATAAGGTCGCGTCGTTCGCAATCGGCTCGGGCTTTGCCGGAGTAGCGGGCGTACTTTTCGCACATTACAATAAATTTTTGCACACCAATGATTTTCAGTTTATTAAATCGTTCGAGATCATCATCATGATTGTCATTGGCGGCATGGGTTCGATGACCGGCGCTATTTTAGGAGCGGTCATTGTCACACTCTTGCCAGAACTTTTAAGATATTTGCCGGATATACAGTTGGGTTCGATGACCATTAAGTTCGCAGATTTGAGATTAGTCATTTTCGCTCTCATCCTTATACTGACCATGATAATTCGGCCGCAGGGAATTTTGGGGACAATGGAGATCGGCGGATTTTTCAAACGGTTTAGACGGGCGGATAAAGCGACGGGAGGGTTGCAGTAAATGTCAGACAACGGAACGCACATCCTCCAGACCGATAAAGCGACGATCAAATTCGGCGGACTGACCGCTGTTAACGAACTCAGCATGGACGTCGGCCAAGGCGAAATCTATGGACTTATCGGGCCGAACGGTGCCGGAAAGACGACGATCTTTAACCTTTTGACCGGCGTTTATGAACCTACATCCGGCGACATACGCATTGGCGGAACTCGCATAAATGGCATGAAACCGTATGAGATCTCGCGTCTGGGCGTCTCACGAACGTTTCAAAATATCCGGCTTTTCCCGAGCATGAGCGTTTTGGAAAACGTAATAACTGCGTGTCACCGTCATTCAAAACAGAATATCGTAGATGCCGTTTTTCGCTTGCCCAAGTATTTCAAAGATGAAAAAGTTCACCGCGATTTTGCGATGGAACTGCTCGAGATATTCGGTTTGGTAAAGTATCGTGACGAGGGCGGAACGAGCCTGCCATACGGTAATCAACGCCGCCTTGAGATCGTGCGTGCACTTGCGACAAGGCCTCAACTACTGCTTCTCGACGAACCTGCGGCGGGGATGAATCCTTCTGAACAAGAAGATCTGACCGGTTTGATTAAAGAGGTTCGAGACAAATTTAATCTAACGATCGTGTTGGTGGAACATAATATGCGCGTCGTCATGGGCGTGTGCGACCGAATTCAAGTAGTGGATTACGGCAAAACGATCGCGATGGGGTTGCCGCAAGATATCAAAAACGACCCGAAAGTGATCGAGGCATACCTCGGAGATTAGTGGACAGTTTTCGGTTACCATTTGTCAGTGAAACCTCACTGGCAACCGACAACCGACAACCGACAACTGACGACTGACAACTGCATATGCTTACTCTAGAAAACGTATCCGTAAATTACGGAGCTATCGAGGCTCTGACCAATATTGATCTCCACATCGAACAGGGTGAAGTGGTAACGCTGATCGGCGCGAATGGTGCAGGGAAGACGACCACGCTGCGCACGATCACCGGTTTGCTTGACCCAAAAGAGGGCCGCGTAATGTACGAGGGTAAGCAGATCAGCGGCGTTCCGACCCATAAACTCGTGCCGATGGGAATTGCGATGTCACCTGAGGGCCGAGGTGTTTTTGCCAATCTCAGCATTCGCGAGAATCTTGAAATGGGTGCGTTTATCCGAAAGGACAAGAAAGGCATCGCCGATGACATGGAGCGTGGATTCACACTCTTTCCACGTCTAAAAGAACGTGAACAGCAAAAAGCCGGAACGCTTTCGGGCGGCGAACAGCAAATGCTTGCAATGGCGCGTGCCCTAATGTCGCGGCCGCGGTTGCTGCTGCTAGATGAGCCGTCGCTTGGACTAGCGCCGCTCGTCGTCCACTCTATTTTCGAGGCTATTGATGAGATCAAAGGCGAAGGAACGACCATTTTACTGGTCGAACAGAATGCAAATGCAGCTTTGCACCATTCGGATCGAGCCTACGTTCTGGAAACAGGACGCATCGTGATGGAAGGTAATTCGCTAGAACTCGCGGCCGATCCACGGGTTAAGGAAGCCTATCTGGGCGAATAATTTTACGGTTTTGCAGTTATATGTGCGGGCGGTTTTTCGGAACCGTCCGCATTTTTATTGTTTGAAATGAACATGAAACGCAGAGCGACTGTTTCTAGTCGCCTAGCGACTTATAAAGCTCCAGCCACCTGCTGCCACTTTCGTTGATCTCAAAATGATCCTCAACGAATTGTCGCGAGCGATCTCGATAACCCTGATATTCGTTCGCTGGCATTTGAATGAGATCGTCAATCTTTGCGGCAAGCGATTCGGGAGAATTGTCGATCCAAAATCCGACTTTCTTATCTTCCAGCATCGACCAAGGCGAGCCCGTTGAAGCAACGACCGGCGTGGTTTGAGCAAGTGACTCGAGGACGACGACGCCAAAATTCTCGCTGATCGACGGCATGAAAGTCCACGAAGCATTGGCAAGCAATTGTTGCTTTGCTTCGCCCTCAACCTGCCCGACGAACTCGACTCGTTCACCAAGGCCAAGTGTCGAAACAAGCTGCTTGAGTTCGCTAACATATTCAGCGGAACCACC